>JAIBAJ010000091.1 GCA_019695265.1 Bacteroidia bacterium
CCAGAACACAAAAAGTCGAATGTTATATTTTTCAAATTAGATGCTCTTAAATCGAACCATTTTGAAGGATATTAAACGAAAAATGGCGTCTAAAGGTGGTTTTTGGACAAACTGTCGTTGCCCGAGGGTGCAAGTCCGGGAGTTTTCACTTCGGAATTTGGGTTAAACAGTTAACAATCAAAGTCTTTGGCAATCTCTGCTTTGGACAACGAACCAAATTAGAACCTTGCACTATCTTCCCGGGTAGGGATAGAAGTGAAAAGCCCACAGACGCCCACGGCGATAGCCTGGGCGGCGAGGACTTGTAACGGATAGCCCGACCCCGAGCCGCAAACAGGCTGGGACAAAACAAAACAGGTATGCGAGGGGGACCCGCCAAATTACAAACAACCTCATCCAAGGGATTCAAATACTTCGGCATTTACGGCTCAAAATCTAAAATCTTGTACCTACCTTTGCAGCGAATGTCGTTATTTTCAGAGATACGCACCCAATTGGAATTGGAACTTCGGTTAGAAAGCCGAAACAAGTTTGCCATGTACTCCATTTTGCTTTATGTATCGGGCACGGTATTTATTTGCTATTTATCGTTTTTAGGCAACTTAAACGCAGCCACCTGGAATGCACTTTTTTGGATAATTTTATTGTTTAGCGCGATACAAGCGGCTTCCAAATCGTTTTTAAATCAAAGCAGGGGGAATTTTATTTACCATTATTCTTTGTTATCGCCACAGGCCTTGATTGTATCAAAAACCATCTACAACATTGGCCTAATGTTAGTAGTTGCCTTATCGGGATTGTTATTTTTCAGTATATTTTTATCGAATCCGGTTCAGGACCATGTTTTATACCTGATTTCAATCCTTTTGGGAGCCATGGGATTTGCCTCAGTATTAAGCATGGTATCGGCCATTGCCTCCCGTTCGGGGAATAATGTAGGCCTGATGTCGGTATTGAGTTTCCCTTTGTTATTACCGCTTTTACTTACCTGTATTCGACTTTCGAAAAATGCGATGGACGGATTAGATTGGTCAGTTTCCTACAAGTTATTGATTATACTTTTGGCTTTGAATTCGATTACTTGGGTATTGTCTTATTTGCTTTTTCCTTACCTTTGGCGCGAATAATTTTGGGTGAGAAATCCAAAAAAATCTCTACCGAAATCAACTGAATGAGCTTTATTTCCAATATAAAAAATCTCTCGAAACCTACCGAAAAAACCATCTTTGGTTTAGCCTGGTGGAAGTGGTTAAGCATCGTATTATTGTTTTACAGTGTAGCCGCAGGATTTTTGGGCAGAGTTCCGGCTTTACCCATTTTACATGAAACCATACGCAACTTGTATTTTCATGTAACCATGTGGTTTTCGATGATGATTTTACTTACTAGTGGATTGGTATTCAGCATCATGTATTTATCAGGCTCCAATCCGAGGCATGATATTTATGCATCCGAATCGGTGAATGTTGGTTTATTATTTGGCACGTTGGGATTAATAACCGGTAGTATTTGGGCCAAATTTACCTGGGGTGCTTATTGGGTGAACGATGCCAAGCTAAATGGAGCAGCCATAGGGATGTTGGTTTATTTGGCTTATGTGGTTCTAAGAAACTCTATGGATGAGGAACAGAAACGCGCAAGGATAGCGGCAGTTTATAATATTTTAGCATACACCATGTTTATGGTTTTCATAATGATAATGCCAAGGTTGGTAGATAGTTTACATCCCGGCAATGGAGGAAATCCAGGATTTGGAAAATACGATTTGGATAGTCAAATGCGATTGGTATTTTATCCGGCAGTAGTAGGATTTGCCTTATTAGGAGTATGGATTTTACAAATTTTGGTTAGAATTCGAATTTACAAACAAAAGCAATTAATCAAGAACTTCAAATGAAGCGGTTTAGCCTGGTAATCACCTTTGCATTTTTAATCATCTGTTCCATGGTATTTGGTATTTCGTCAAGTAAGGCAGATACCATCACCCAGGTTGACACCCTAAAATACGGAGATAGTTTAGTGATAGAAAAATCGGTTGCCATTACTGATACATTACAACTCGAAACCAATACGGTAGAAATGGCCACCGGATTGCGGAGTGATGGCAAAATATATGTGGTAATATTGGTACTTTCGATTGTTTTGGCGGGCATTTTCATTTTCCTGATCAGCATCGATAAGCGATTAAAAAACCTTGAAAAAGGAGAAAAATAACGATGAAAACAACTCATATTATTGGAATTATAGTAATTGCTATAGCTATTGGGGCCATTTTATGTACCCTCAACGATAGCAGCACTTATGCCAACTTTTTAGAAGCTACCGAACATACCGGAAAAGAATACCATGTAGTTGGAAAGCTGGACAAAGGCAAGGAATTTGAATACAATCCTCAGGTGAATGCCAATTTATTTACCTTTTACATGGTAGATAATCAAGGAATAGAGAAAAAGGTGTATTTCAATGGTGCAAAGCCACAAGACTTTGAGAAATCGGAACAAATTGTGGTGGTAGGAAAAATGTTGGACTCGGGCGAATTTGCCTGTTCAAAAATACTGATGAAATGTCCGAGCAAATACAACGATCCGAATGGGCAAGGCATGAAGGAATTTAACGCCAACAGCTAAATGATGGAGGAAAGGATTCAAATTTTAGACCATGGTAAAATCCAGCTTAAAACCAGCAGGATTGCTCGCCATTTACTAGAAGATTTTTACCAAGAACATGAAATAGTTTTGGTAGGAATTAAAGGTAGTGGATTTGAATTTGCAAAAAGAATAGCTGCGGAGTTACAAAAAGTAAGTCCGGAAACTTCCATATTACTAGGAGATTTATACATTGACAAGAAGAATCCAAATTTACAAAGCACTTATTCGGATATATCATCGGAAGTTGCCAATAACAAGGTGGTGGTAGTAATTGACGATGTTTTGAATACCGGCAAAACCTTGTTGTATGGGGTAACCCATTTCTTGGGCTATCAACCCAAATGCATCAAGACAGCAGTGTTGGTTGATCGAAGCCACAATGATTTCCCAATCAAGGCTGATTACATAGGATTTCCCATGGCTACAACCTTAATGGAACATGTGAAGGTTGTATTTGAAGAAAACGATTCAAAAGCCTATTTAGAATAAATTCGGTTGGAAAATGCTTGGATAGGAGATCATTTCAATTCCAAAAACCGATTTTACAGAAGGAAAAAACCAAAATACAGCTTATTCCGTTGGTAACATGTCAATAAATACCACTGATAGCTTAGTCTGACAAGGCTTTTGGAATGTATTTTTGTACAATCCAACATTCTTATGAAAATACGTTACGGTCAAATAGCCTTGGTCATCCTTTTTTTATTGGCCATTGCGGCAGTATTAATTCCAACCACTCATCCAAGTTCAGATAGTTTAGGAAGCACCGCTGATACGGCTTGGATACTGACTGCCTCTGCCTTTGTTTTGGTAATGACTCCCGGACTTTCCTTTTTTTATGGAGGAATGGTATCCAAGAAAAACGTCATTTCAACCATGTTACAAAGCTTTATTTCCTTAGGCGTTATCAGTTTACTGTGGTATGCTTTTGGGTTTAGTTTGGCATTTGGAGAAAGCATAGGAGGAATTATTGGAAATCCATTTACATACGCCTTTTTTAATAATGTTGGAACAGCCCCTCATCCAGTAATGGGAGCCAAGATTCCATTTTTGTTATTTGCTGCATTTCAGTTAAAATTTGCCATAATAACACCTGCATTAATTACCGGAAGTTTTGCAGAAAGAGTGAGGTTTTGGGCCTACTTACTTTTTATGTGTTTGTTTTCTTTACTTATTTACTGTCCTTTAGCTCATTGGACCTGGCATCCGAATGGTATCCTATACAAGTTGGGGGTTTTGGATTTTGCAGGAGGAACGGTAGTGCATATTTCAGCCGGTTTTGCAGCTTTGGCAGGAGCATTGGTGTTAGGTCGTAGAAAAACACACCTTGAAAATGGGCATGCAACAACACCGGCAAATATTCCATTTGTATTATTGGGTACCGGACTATTGTGGTTTGGATGGTTTGGTTTCAACGCCGGCTCTTCGTTAGAGGCTAATCAAACAGCCGTATTGGCTTTTGTTAATACCAATATTGCTTCGGCAACTGCCATGTTATGTTGGATAATTATTGATACTGTAAAAGGATTAAAACCCTCTGCTTTGGGAGCTTGTATTGGAGCTGTAGTAGGGTTAGTTGCCATAACACCCGCGGCCGGATTTGTTTCTATAGGTGCCAGCGTATTTATAGGAGTATTTTCTGCTGCTATCAGCAATTATGCCGTTCATTGGAAATCAAATAAAACTACCATTGACGATACCTTAGACGTATTTCCTTGCCATGGCATGGGAGGAATAACCGGAATGATTTTTACCGGGGTATTTGCTCAGAATGGTGGATTAATTACCGGAAGTACCACCCTGTTTTTCAACCACTTACTTGCTTTGGTTTTGGTTTCGGTTTTTACCTTTGGTGGAAGTTTTTTACTTTATAAACTTACCGATGTATTAATTCCGCTAAGAGTTGGGGAAGACAAAGAAGACTTAGGTTTGGACTTAAGTCAACACGGTGAAAGTATTGACTAATATAGGTTGATAACTCCATTTAAGGAAAGTAGCCAACTGGATTGTTTTTTTTACCTTTGTTTTAGTTTGTCCGAATTACCATGATAGTCAATCAGCCTAATCTTTCATTTTCTTCCGTTTTATTACCCAAAGAAGAAACTTTGGAAGTAGGGAATTTAAAGAAATCTTTATACATAGGACTTCCCAAAGAAACCAATTTTCAGGAGAATAGAATTTGTTTAATTCCACAGGCCGTTTCCTTGTTAGTAAACAATGGCCACCGGGTAGTTGTAGAAAGTGGAGCCGGTTTAAATGCCAAATTTGAAGACAGAGCATACAGTGAAGCCGGTGCAGAAATAGTGTATGACAAAGCAGAAGTATACAAAGCGGATATTTTACTAAAAATCTCTCCTCCATCGTTAGAAGAGATTGAATTAATGCAACGTAAGCAAGTATTATTTTCTGCCTTACAATTGACAGTTCAACCTGACGATTTCCTTAGGCGTTTGCTTTCAAAAAAAGTATCGGCAATAGCCTTTGACTATGTCAAAGACAAAGAAGGAATTTATCCTTTTGTAAGATCGATGAGCGAAATTGCAGGATCTACCTCTATTCTAATAGCTGCGGAATACTTAAGCAGTGCTCGAGATGGAAGAGGATTGCTATTGGGGGGAGTAGCAGGAATACCTCCAACCAGGGTGGTAATATTAGGAGCAGGAACGGTTGGAGAATTCGCGGCAAGAGCAGCATTAGGATTGGGCGCTACAGTAAAGATATTTGATGATAGTTTGTACAAATTAAGTCGTTTCCAAAACGATATCGGCACACGGATTTACACCTCCATTATTGAACCTTCCATTTTAGCATGTGAATTAAAAACTGCTGATGTGGTTATTGGTGCTATTCGAGCCAGTTCTAGCCGTTCGCCTATTTTGGTAACAGAAAAAATGGTAAGTGATATGAAGCCGGGTTCGGTTATTGTGGATGTTTGTATTGACCAAGGCGGTTGCATTGAAACATCCGAAGTAACTAACCATGCTAAACCAGTATTTACCCGACATGGTGTTATTCATTATTGCGTTCCCAATATTGCCAGCAGGGTAGCTGAGACTGCCTCAACTGCATTAAGCAATTTATTTGCCCCCATTCTCATTAAAATGGGAGAAAATGGAGGATTTGAAGGATTTATCAGGAATGACAGAGGTTTGAGGAATGGTGTTTATTTATTTAATGGCATTCTGACGAACAAATACTTGGGAGATAAATACAAACTTCCTTACAAGGACATGAATTTATTGATGTCGGCATTCTAAGTAAAAGCCTAAAGCGATACTGTTTTAAACTTATTCTTATAATCTTCCTGGCTGCGTCTGATAACTTCCAAAGCTTCCTCACGTCCATAAACATTCTCGATTCTGCAGGTTGGAGAGTCTGAACCCGGCAAATTTTTATAGGTCAAAAAATAATGCTTAAGCCGATCCAAAATGTGGGTTGGACAGTCAGAGATATCCTTCCAAGTTTTATAGGATTCATCATGTACAAAAACAGCTATAATTTTATCATCTGCCTGTCCTTTGTCGATTAGCCTCAAACCACCGATAGGAATGGCTTGAAGTAAAATATTACCATGAGCAATATTAAATTCAGTAAAAATACAAATGTCCAACGGGTCACCATCTCCTTCTAAAACCTGCTCCCCACTTTGCAAGGAGCAATATTCAGCTATTTTTTCTCCACAATAGGTTTGAGGAACAAAACCATACAAAGCCGGAACTCGATTAGAAAATTTTTGTGGACGATCCACCTTTAAAATTCCAGATTCCTTATCAATTTCATACTTAACTGCATCGGTAGGAACAATTTCAATAAAGGCATTAACCACCTTAGGACTTTCTTCACCCGGGCTAACACCATGCCATGGATGGAACGTTTGTTTAGAAATTTTCATTAGAATGAAGTAAAAAAGGTTAAAAATACTCCGCTTTGTCCTTTTCGATTAATTGAATATTCCAAGCGCCAAATACGGTCATAATAAGACAATAATTCAAGCCCCATTCCTGAGCCCATCATAAAGGTATTGTTCAGCGGATTTTTCATAGTCCATTGGTCATCATAAACATATCCCAAATCGGTATGCATGTTAAAGAACAATGAAAAAGGAATGGTATTAAACTTTTCGGTAGGGATAAACTTCAACTTGATGACAAAGTCTTTCAATAAAGCAAACTTAATGTTGGATTTTAAATAGCCATAGTAACGGCCTTCCACTACGTATTTTTCATATCCTCTAACAAAGTCCAACTCATATCCTAAACCGAATCGATTGTAATAAGGAATAATCCCGGTTCCGGCCTTAACCTTTGCACCTAATTGAAAATATGCTCTATCAGAAAAACTCCAATAACCGGCTGCTTTTGCACTCAAATAAAGCGGTCCTTTCAATTCATTGTTTAGCAGCCCTAAACCAAACTTACCCAGTTCAGCTTCCAAATAATACCCTTTCAATGGAAAGATTTTATAGTCTCTTAAATCTCGCTTGTACAGATAAACCAAGTAAAATGAGGCTGCCTGATTGGAATTCAATCCAAAAAAATTCGGATTCATTTCAACAATGGTATCGGCTACTTTAGTATTAACGTAACCCAGATCTAGTTCATGCAAATTATACAAACCTTGGCGATAAGTTAAACCTAAGTAACTATCCCATTCTCTCCTGACATATCGATCTGTTTCTCTGTAAAAATGGAGTGTATTCTGGGCAGATTCATAAGCAATTTCATGGTTATGCAAGAAAGACCCATAAACCACCAATCCCAAGGTTTGAGACCGATTCAAGTAAGGAAACTGATACTCCAGGTAATAGTTTTCATTAAACCCATGTCCAATATTAACTTTCAAACGATCCTTATGGCCCGTAAAATTCTTCCAAAAAATGGTGATACCATAATCAAGTCTTTTAGGATCTTTGTTTTGAATCCAGGTTGAAAAATTCCTATCAGCCACATACAGGTAAGGAACCGGGAAAATATACCAACGTTCTTTAACTGCCACCTTCAATTCCAAGGAACCGGGCCCAAGCTGAACTGTGTCGACAGTTACGAAGATAAAAAGCAAGGTATTTTGGACATTAAACTTAATTCTGTCCAATTGTTTTTGCAGGTGATCAGAATGAATTGTATCTCCCTCCTGATACATCAATTCTCTCCGAATTACTCTTTCCTTGGTAATTTTATTTCCGGAAACAGTGACTTTGGCAATGGTAAAATAATCCTGTGCCAGACTAGATTTTGACTGAAGGAGAAAACAGGCAATACAAAATAGCGCTCGGAAGAATAATTTGGTATTTATCCGAACAAGCCTAAAAACCGAAAACAAGTTAGGTTTGAATAACTCCGACATTATACGGTTTGGTAATTGGGGCATGGTTAGCCATTTCGATACCTAAGGAAAGATGTTTCCTGGTTTCTAAAGGATTAATAATTCCATCCACCCAAAGTCTAGCGGCAGCATAGTAGGGTGAAGTTGTCTCATTGTATTTTTGTGTAATTGTTTCCAATAAGTTCTTTTCATCTTCCGGTGCAATGGTTTTCCCTTGTGCTTTTAGTGCTGAAACTTGAATTTGAAGCAAGGTTTTAGCGGCCTGAGCTCCTCCCATAACAGCTATTTGAGCAGTAGGCCATGCCAACATTAACCTGGGATCATAAGCCTTACCACACATAGCATAATTTCCGGCTCCATAGCTATTTCCGATAACCACGGTAAACTTAGGAACAACTGAATTAGCCATTGCATTAACCATTTTTGCTCCATCCTTAATAATACCGGCGTGTTCACTTCTGCTACCCACCATAAAGCCGGTAACATCATGAAAAAAGACCAAAGGAATTTTCTTTTGGTTGCAATTCATAACAAATCGAGCTACCTTATCTGCGCTATCGTTATAAATCACCCCTCCCATTTGCATTTCACCTTTTTTTGATTTGACCATTTTGCGTTGATTCGCCACTATTCCAACAGCCCAACCTTCTATTCGGGCTAGTCCACAAAGGATGGATTGACCAAATTTTTCTTTATATTCTTCAAAGGACGAATCATCAACAATGCGATCAATGATTTCCCGCATATCATACGCTTTATCACGAGTATCAGGCAATATGCCAAAAATATCCTTGGGATCTTTTGCAGGTTTTTTAGGCTTTATGCGATCAAAACCGGCTTTATCATAGTCTCCAACTTTATCCATAATGGAACGGATACGATTCAAGCAGTCCTGATCATTCAGGCATTTATAATCGGTAACCCCTGAGATTTCGCTATGTGTGGTAGCGCCACCCAAGGTTTCATTATCAATATCTTCACCTATGGCTGCTTTAACTAAATAGGAACCTGCCAGAAAAATGCTACCGGTTTTGTCAACAATCATTGCTTCATCGCTCATGATAGGAAGGTAAGCACCACCGGCGACGCAACTACCCATGATTGCTGCAATTTGAAGAACACCCATTGAACTAAGAATGGCGTTGTTTCTGAAAATTCGACCAAAATGCTCCTTATCAGCAAAAACTTCATCTTGCAAAGGCAAGTAAACACCGGCACTGTCAACCAAATAAATAATTGGCAACCTGTTTTCCATAGCAATTTCCTGGGCGCGAAGATTTTTCTTGGCAGTAATCGGAAACCAGGCACCAGCTTTAACTGTAGCATCATTGGCTACTACGATGCATTGGCGTTTGGAAACATATCCAATCATTACCACTACACCTCCGCCCGGGCAACCTCCATGTTCTTTATACATTTCATCCCCTGCGAATGCACCAATTTCTATTCTGGAAGAATCTGCATCTAACAACAAATCAATTCGTTCCCTGGCAGTTAATTTTCCTTTTTCATGCTCCTTTTCAATTCTTTTTTTTCCTCCCCCAAGAGCCATTTTTTCCAAACGTTGTTCAAGCTGTCGGGCCAACAAGCGATTGGCATCCTCATTCTTATTAAAGGTTAAGTCCATGGTTTATTTTATGGGGACGAAGATAATTGAGTAATGCATGAAATTTGAAAAATCGAAGGAATTTCCACCAGAATGGTTTTGACAACAAAAATTAAGAAAGTAAAACCTTTATTAAAATAAGAATGGCCATGAATTTTCCTATTTTTGCGGTACGAAAATTGAATGGAAAAACAAGCTTATGTTGGAAGCGGTGATCCTGCCGCTATTGATCAACTATACCAATCCTATCTACAAGACCCTAATTCAGTAGATATATCCTGGCAAAAATTCTTCGAAGGATTTGAATTTGCACAAAAATTCTTCCCTCTGAAGTCAGGCGCAGAAACAGTAACCTCTCCGCTTCTGCAAAAGGAATTTGATGTCATTAATTTGATTAATGCCTATCGGAAAAGTGGTCATTTGTTCACAAAAACCAATCCGGTTAGGGAAAGAAGAAAATATACCCCTACACTTTCCATTGAAAATTTCAATTTGAGCAATGCAGATTTAGAAACCGAGTTTGATGCCGGCAGATCTATTGGTTTAGGTAAAGCTAAGCTGAAAGATATCATCAATCACCTTCATCTGACGTATTGCCAAAGTATAGGTGTAGAATATATGTATATCCGCAGACCGGATGTAATTGAATGGTTGCAATCCAAAATGGAACCCAACCAGAATACTACCTTATTGCCAATAGAAAAGAAACGCAGAATCCTTCAAATGTTAAACAAAGCTTCTGTATTTGAAAGCTTTTTACACAAGAAATTTGTAGGAGAAAAACGTTTTAGTTTAGAAGGTGCAGAAAGTTTGATTCCCGCTCTTGATACCTTAATTGGACGAGGAGCAGAATTGGGAGTTGAAGAATTTGTTATGGGAATGGCTCATCGTGGACGTTTAAACGTATTGGCGAATATTCTTCAAAAAAAATACGATGATATTTTCAATGAGATTGAAGGAAAAGACTACGATGACAAATCATTTGAAGGGGATGTAAAATATCACATGGGATATACTAGCCAATACCCAACCGATGGAGGTAAATCTGTTGGTATTTCGCTTTGTCCAAATCCTTCCCACCTTGAAACAGTAAATCCGGTAGTTGAAGGTATTTCAAGAGCTAAACTGGACCATCAATATCAAAATGATTATTCCAAAGTTTGTCCAATCCTAATCCATGGAGATGCAGCGGTTGCCGGACAAGGTGTTGTTTACGAAGTGGTTCAAATGGCCAAATTAGATGGCTATAAAACAGGGGGAACTATTCATATTGTCATCAATAATCAAGTTGGATTCACAACCAATTACCTGGATGCCCGCAGTAGTATCTATTGCACCGACGTTGGAAAAGTAACCTTAAGCCCTGTTTTCCATGTAAATGGTGATGATGTTGAGGCAGTTGTTTATACAATGAAACTAGCCATGGAATTTAGGCAAATGTTTAAAGGCGATGTTTTCATTGATTTATTGTGCTACCGGAAATATGGACACAATGAAGGTGATGAACCTAGGTTTACTCAACCTCTGCTCTACAAAACCATAGCCAGCCACCCCAATCCTTTGCAAATTTACAATGCGAAACTTACAGAACAAGGAATTGTTGAAGCCGGTTTAGTTAAGGAAATGGAAAAGGAATTCAATGAAGAACTCCAAGCCAGATTGAATGCTTCAAAAGAAAAAAACAAAACCTATATAACTCAATTCCTCCAAGAAAATTGGAAAGGAATTTCCAAAGGTTTTGAAGAAGATTTTGATTTAGCCGTTGAAACCGGTGTTTCCAAAGACATCCTGCTAGAAATAGCTAAAAAAATTAGTGCCATTCCCGAAGGAAAAAAGTTTTTCAAAAAGATTGAAAAAATCCAACAGGACAGACATGATATGGCTTTTAAAACTAACAAATTAGATTGGGGCATGGGCGAACTATTGGCCTATGGTTCCTTGTTGTTAGAAGGACATCCAATCCGGTTCAGTGGCCAAGATGTTGAACGTGGTACCTTTAGCCATAGACATGCCGTTATCAAACTGGAAGATAGTGAAGAAGAATACATTCCACTGAATAACCTATCCACCAATCAGGCTAATCTTCAAATTTACAATTCCTTACTTTCAGAATATGCCGTTTTGGGTTTTGATTATGGATATGCCATGACTTGCCCTAATGATTTGGTAATTTGGGAGGCTCAATTTGGAGATTTTGTTAATGGAGCTCAAATCATTATTGATCAATATTTAACAAGCGGGGAAGAAAAATGGAAAACCATGAATGGCTTAGTGATGCTATTACCTCATGGATATGAAGGTCAAGGTGCGGAACATAGCAGCGGAAGAATGGAACGCTTTTTACAAAACTGTACTTCCGAAAACATTCAAGTTGCCAATTGTTCCACCCCGGCTAATTTGTTTCATCTATTGCGCCGTCAGTTAAAACGCAACTTCAGAAAACCCTTGGTTGTTTTCACTCCAAAAAGCTTGTTGCGTTTGCCGCAATGCGTTTCTCCAATTGAAGATTTCACACATGGAAGCTTCCAAGAAATCATTGACATCAATAACCCCAAACCGGAACAAACTGAAAGAGTATTACTTTGCAGTGGAAAAATTTATTACGAATTGGTTAAACGAAGAGATGAAACCGGAGACACCAAAACCTCCATTATTCGTCTTGAGCAACTCAATCCGCTTCCTTCTAAAAAATTAACCGCCCTTCTTGCAAAATATAAAAAAGCCAAAACTTGGACTTGGGTTCAAGAGGAACCAGAAAACATGGGAGCTTGGACTCATATCCTTCGCCTTTGGAAAGATGTCAAATTGGAACTTATCGCCAGAAATGCAAGTGGAACACCTGCTACCGGAAGCCATGACAGACATGATTTGGTTCAAGAAATATTGATGGAAAGAGCCTTTGAAACTACCCCTATAAAACAAGTTAAGGAGAAGGTTTAAAGTCACCTAAACAAAAAAAAATTGTAATAAAACATTAAAAAATGATAGCCGAAATGCAAGTGCCCAGTCCGGGCGAATCAATTACAGAAGTTGAAATTTCAAGATGGTTAAAACAAGATGGTGACTATGTTGAAAAAGATGAAGAATTGGCAGAAATTGATTCAGATAAAGCAACTCTTACCCTAAATGCAGAACACAGTGGAGTATTGAAAATTATCGTTCAATCAGGTACAGTTAAAGTTGGTGATGTGGTTTGTTCCATTGATACCGATGCCAAAGGAAGTCCAAAAGCGAAAACTGCTGAAACAAAACCAAGCAAAACAGAAGTAGTACCTAACCCACTTCCGGCTTCTAAACCTGAAAAAGCAGAAGATCCAAAAACATCCAACTATGCTTCGGGTACACCTTCCCCTGCTGCTGCTAAAATTTTAGCTGAAAAAAACATTCCGAGCTCCCAAGTAACTGGTACCGGCAAGGATGGCAGAATAACAAAAAATGATGCCATTTTAGCTAAAGGTTTCACCATGCCTGAATCAGAATCAGGTTTTACCGGAGGAAGCAGAGATACAGAACGTCAGAAAATGACTGCGTTGCGAAAAAAATTAGCGCAAAGACTTGTATCTGTTAAAAACGAAACTGCCATGTTAACCACCTTTAATGAGGTTGACATGAGTGCCATGATGGACATTCGTAAACAGTATAAAGAAAAATTCAAGGAAAAACACGGCGTTAATATTGGATTTATGTCCTTCTTCACAAAAGCTGTTACAGAAGCCTTAGCATTATATCCCGCAGTAAATGGTCAAATTGATGGTGATGAAATTGTTTACCATAAATATGCCGATGTTGGCATAGCTGTTAGCACTCCAAAAGGTTTAATGGTTCCTGTTTTAAGAAATGCCGAAACCATGAGTCTGGCTCAAATAGAAAGCGGAATTGCCGCATTAGCTGCAAAAGCGAGGGATGGGAAAATCACCGTGGATGAGCTAAATGGTGGAACTTTCACCATAACAAACGGCGGTGTTTTCGGCAGTATGATGAGTACTCCAATTATTAACCCACCACAAGTTGCAATTTTAGGAATGCATAACATCATTGAAAGACCTGTAGCTGTAAATGGGAAAGTAGAAATCCGTCCAATGATGTATGTAGCATTAAGCTATGACCACCGAATTATTGATGGACGTGAATCGGTTGGATTCTTGGTAAAGGTGAAAGAAATGCTTGAAAATCCGGTTAAACTATTGTTTGGCAGCAAGCATCCTCACGAAATTCTACTTGGATTATAATAACAAGTATTTAAATATTACATGGTATCACTAAGGATTCTTTTCCTAATTTTGGAATAGAACTCAAGGGTACCATGTAGTTTTTTAGAATCAAAAGGCTTACTGATATATTCATCAAAATCCTTAGAAATTTTATCTTCCAATTCGGTTTCTACATTCGCAGATAAAGCGATAATAGGAATCCTTCCTCCTGTTTCCATTCTTCGAATAGCAGAAGTTGCCTGAATTCCATCCATTTCAGGCATTTGAATATCCATTAACACCAAATCGTACGAAGTTTCCTTAAACTTTTCTATTGCAATTGCTCCATTAGCTGCTACATCAATTACACAACCCCATTTTTCTAATAATCGTTTGGCAAGAAGTACATTTACAATATTATCCTCTGCTAATAAAATACGCATACCTTCCAAACTATTCAAACCTACATTTTCCATTATTTCCTTTTCAGCAGAGGCTACCTTTCCAAAATGAATGGTGAACTCAAAGTTAGATCCACTTCCGGGCTGACTTTCTACCCAAATCCGTCCACCTTGCAACTCAACTAGGCTCTTAGAAATAGATAAACCTAATCCGGTACCTCCGTACTTCCTGCTGGTTCCAATTTCAGCCTGACTAAAGGAGTCAAAAATGGTACCTATTTTTTCATTCGGTATTCCAATCCCTGAATCCTTAATCTGAAACCGAATTTCATAGGAAGTTTCCGATTCCTTATCAATCAAAAAACCAATACTCACTTCTCCAAAATTGGTAAATTTGATGGCATTTCCTACCAAATTGTTTAGTATTTGGTTCAATCTCAATTCATCACCTAATACAAAAAGGTTGTTTTTCTCATATGGAACTAAATGGAACTTTAACCCTTTCTCAATTGCTTTGGAATTAAACATATGAAATAGATTATTCATTACCACCTTTAAATCAAATGGTCTATTTTCGAAAGATAACTTTCCTGCTTCAATTTTTGAATAATCCAAAACATCATTAACTAAACCCAATAAATGGTTAGTGGAATATTGTAATATCTGCAAATATTCCTTTTGATCATCCCTGGGATTTTCACTTGCCAACAAATCAGTAAATCCTATTACCGCATTCATAGGTGTTCGAATTTCATGACTCATGACTGATAAAAAATCCGATTTGGCCTTGGCCAGTAATTCCGCATCTTCTTTGGCTTTCTTAAGCTTATCTTCCGCAAGTTTTTTATGTGTTATATCCTTGGTTAATTTCGAAAATCCTATCGTATTTCCATTTCGATCCGATAAAGCAGTTATAGAAATACTAGCCCAAAACTTAGTGCCATCCTTTTTCACCCTCCAACCTTCGTCCTGTACTTTTCCTTCTATTCTGGCCTTTTTAAGCAAATGTTCGGGTAAGCCTTGAAGAATGTCTTCCTCCGTATAAAATTGTTTGTGACTTTTTCCGAGAATTTCATCTGCTTGATATCCTTTAATTAGTTCGGCGCCTTTATTCCAGTTGGTAATTTTCCCTTCATTATCTAATAATAAAATTGCATAATCCTCAACCTCTTCATCCATTTTATGGTACTGTTCTTCACTTTGCCTTAACTTTTCCATATGTACCCTTTCTGCAGTAATATCTACTTTA
>JAIBAJ010000092.1 GCA_019695265.1 Bacteroidia bacterium
CTATCGTTGCCCGAGGGTGCAAACCTACCAAGTTGCCTCATTTGCAGGCTATTTAGGCAAAAAAAAAGCCTTAGTTTGAGTAACCAAGGCTTTTAAACACAAAAAGAAATTCTTAATGAATGGTTTCACCTTTTGCTAATTTCCTAACCAATTCGAACAAATGCTCTTCGTCTCCTTCGTTGTAGCTGTTGTGTTGCCAAACAATTTTACCACTTCCATCAATTAAAAAGGTATGCGGAATGGTATTGACATTCAGTTGACGTTTAAAATCTCCATTTTGATCCAACAAGATTTCATATGGCCAGGATTTTCCATTAACAAATGGCGCTACACGAGCAGCGTTTCGGGCATCGTCGATTGAAACGGCATAGATTATTACACCGGTTTCCTTTTGTAATTCCGGATAACTATCCAGAATGTTGGTAAGTTCATTTACACAAGGCTTGCACCAGGTTGCCCAAAAACTGAGAATAATGGGTTTGCCATTGTTTTGAATTTGGGTAGTATTAAAGCTTGAACCATCCAGTTTCTTGATGTCGATGGATGGTAAGGTGTTTTGGGCATAGGAACTAATTCCGATGGCCAGGGTTAGGATGGTAAATAGCTTTTTCATGCTAAAAAAAAATTCCGGCACAAAGTTTACAATCTCTGTGCCGGAATTATTTGTTTACAAGGTATTATTTACTTAAGTTGATTTTGGTAACGATGTTTGAATCACCGGTAGCAACTTTTACAAAATACAATCCGCTAGCATTGGCTGTTAGATCAATTGGGTAAATATAAGCACCCGGCATAACCGATTTGGTTTCTTTAAAAACTACTTGTCCGGCTACATTGGTAATTTCAATAGCCAAAGTTGAAGCGTTTTTAACTTCGAAACCTACGGTAGCAACACCATTGGTTGGATTTGGGTAAACATTGAAAGAAGACGTATTGATTGCCTCTTCAATTCCAACAAATTGTGCATTCATTTTTTTGGTTTCTTCTGAACCGAAGCTTCCACCTTGAAGAAGCACGTTTCCGCTTCCGTCGAGAACCTGATAGCTACCATTTCCATAGTCGCAGCACATACCATCGCCGTAACCATCAGAAACAACAAATTTGTAGCAATCAGTAGCAGGAAGAGTTACAGTAACATCTGCCTGAGCATACTCACCAACTGCAGATTGGTCGGTATAAGGACCACCTGAACCACCGGCAACAACTGCGTTATTACCTTTTCTGATTTTCCAGGTAGTTTCAGAACCGTATTGGTCGGTAGTGATTTTTACAGTTACGGTTTGTGAAGTTACCACAGGAGCCATTGAAATAGCACCGGTAGTACTGTTGTTTGTAGCAATCACATCATTTGGAGTAGTGATGGCAAAATCAATATTTGCATCTGCTGCAAGCAAAGTGTTTCCAACAGTAACAGTAGCTTCCTGGAATTGCAAAAGGTTACCGGACCAATCGTAAGAAGCAACCTGAGTTCCATTATTAGACGCTACGATAGTTGCTGCAGTAAGCGGATCTACACCTTTGTTTTGGATTTTAACTTTCAGGTCAACAGCACTGCAGGTGGCAGCATCACCAACGTAACTAATCAATTCAGCATCGATTGGGTTAGTGCAGGCCATAGCATTGGTATGGTGTTGCTCGGCTGTCCAGTAGGCCATAACTTCTGATGGACTGATATGCCATACTTTTTTGGAAGGACAAATCATGTAAAGGGTTGGGAAGAATCCGATATCCAAGGCGTTGGCTGCGGTAGCATCGTCGCAAATTGGATAAGGAGTTCCGGCAATCCAGTCACCTTGAGAAAAACCATCGTAACCCTGACTGGTAGTAGTACCTTGCAATTGAGCCAAAGAGTTGGTAGATTCACCTTCGATAAAGAAAACCATCACTTCATTGGTACCTGCAGGTCCGTAGGTGTTATAAAGTTCTTCCAGGATACCGGTTTGGTGAAAACCCCAGCATGGTCCGCACCAAGCTGCTGATACATCAATAAAAACAGTTTTACCGGAATTTAAAATGGTGTACAGGTTATACTGATTTCCATTTAAATCGGTTAGGTTTAAATCCGGACAGGTGGTTCCATTCGCCATCTGAGCCGAAGCATTGCTACCAATACCAAGGGCAATTGCAGCAATAGACAAAATTTTGTAAAATTTTTTCATTTAATGAAGTGATTTGTGAAACAGTGCTCAAATGTATGAATTTTACTTTTTGATTATTTATATTTATATTTGCCATCTTAATTAGATTATGAAAAAACTTTTACTTTCCCTTTCAGCCATCTTTGCATTTGGCTTTACTACCTATTCACAAGACAGTTTTTTATTAGAGGATATCGATGCCGTAGTGTCTGGAACGGCCAATCAATCGATGGAAAGTTATGTTACCTTAATTAACACCCAAGCTTATCAAATTACAGTTGGTGCAAAGCGCAAAGTAATTTCTGCTGTTGCCGGTTCAACCAACTTTTTCTGTTGGGATGTTTGTTATCTTGCACAAGTTGATAGTTCGTCGGGCGAATTAACAATTGGTGCTCACGATACCTTGTATAATTTTTACGGGCACTACAACGGAGAAGGTAACCAAGGAATATGTGTTATTGAATATTGCTTTTTCGATATCGACTTTCCTGCCGATTCGGCCTGTTACCGTGCCAATTACTATGGTGGTGTTACCGGAATCGAAACCCTGGAATCGGCTAAAGAAGGAGCCGTATTGTATCCTAATCCCACTCAAGGACAAGCCACTTTGAAGTACAAATCTTTACCTAATGAATCGTATTCCTTTGCCTTGGTTAACATGATGGGACAAGCAGTGAAAACAACGGAATTGCAATCTGGATTTGATGGGGAAATTCCAATGGACTTATCCTCTGTCGCTTCCGGAATTTACACCTACCAATTGTGCAGAAACGGCCAATCGGTTACTTCCGGAAAAATTGCTTTAAAGAATTAGGCTTTATCTAAAAGTTGCTGAACCAAGGTAGGAACTCCCTCCCCTGCTTTTTCTTGCAGGATGGTGAGGTTTTCGATGCGTCCTACGTTTTGAGGATTCGGATCTACCAGGTACTTGGGAATTTGACGTTCGGCATAGGCTAACAATCCGGCAGCTGGATACACATTAAGAGAGGTTCCAATGACGATTAACACGTCGGCAACGGCTACCAGACTCATAGCGTTATCCATCATAGGTACGGCTTCACCAAACCAAACAATGTGTGGTCGGAGTTGAGAACCCAATTCACACCTATCGCCCATTTTTAATTCCCAACCGGCTAAATCATAGACGAGAGAAGACTTTACCGTGCTTCTTACTTTACGAATTTCACCGTGAAGGTGCAACACTTTCTTACTTCCGGCCCGTTCGTGCAAATCATCGATGTTTTGTGTAATAATGTGAACATCGTATTTTTTTTCCAATTTCACCAGCGCCAGGTGGGCCTGGTTGGGTTTGGCCTCCAATACTTGTTTGCGGCGAAGGTTATAAAATTCGTTTACCAAGGCAGGATCTTTGCTCCAGGCCTGAGGGGTTGCTACCTCTTCAATTCGGTAATTCTCCCATAATCCATCGCTGTCTCTGAAGGTTTTTAGTCCGCTTTCGGCGCTAATTCCGGCTCCTGTAAATACAACAATTCGTTTTTTACCCATGGCTTATGCTTACAAAGTTAAGCATTGATCAGGTCTTTTCCAATATCTCTCCGAAAGTATTTCCCGTCATATTCAACCTGTTGGGCAGCAGAAATGGACTTTCCAACAGCCTCTTCTATGCTTGTACCAAATGCTGTCAAGGCCATTACCCTTCCACCATTGGTTTTTACAACTCCATCAGTTTCTTTAGTACCGGCATGAAAAACCAAAACCTCCTTTAAATCATCCCAGGCTTTCATCACCTTTCCTTTTTCGTATTCTTCCGGATAGCCTCCTGCTACCAGCATCACGGTTGTAGCTGTAAGTGGATTTACCTTCAGGTCGATGGTATGAAGTTGTTGGTTGGCAACTGCCAGGAAAAGTTCAACCAGATCATTTTCCAGGCGTGGAATAACCACTTCGGTTTCCGGATCACCCATGCGGCAATTGTATTCAATCACCTTGGGCTCTCCATCCACATTCATTAATCCAATAAAAATAAAGCCTTTGTAAGTGATACCATCCTTTTTTAAACCTTCAATGGTTGGAATAACAATTCGGTCTTCCACCTTTTTCATAAAGGCTTCATTGGCAAATGGCACCGGCGATACCGCACCCATTCCGCCGGTATTAAGTCCTTTATCACCTTCTCCAATACGCTTATAATCTTTGGCCGAGGGCAAAATTTTGTATGAATTTCCATCGCTAAGCACAAACACTGAAATTTCTATACCCTTCATAAACTCCTCAATTAGTACTTTGGCACTGGCGGCACCAAACTTAGCATCCTGCAGCATAGCGCTTAACTCTTCCCTGGCTTCGGCAAGAGTTTCGGGAATAACCACCCCTTTTCCGGCAGCCAAACCATCGGCTTTTAGCACATACGGCGCATGCATGGTTTCCAAAAAGGCCAAACCTTGAGCCAGACTATCTTTGGTAAAGGTTTGAGAACGCGCCGTAGGAATGCCGTGTCGAACCATAAATGCCTTAGAAAAGTCCTTGCTACCTTCCAGCTCGGCACCATTTTTCATCGGACCAATAACCGGGATGTTTTTCAGTTGGTGATCTCCCAAAAAGAAATCGTGAATTCCCTTTACAAGCGGATCTTCAGGACCAACTACCACCATAGCTATTTGGTTTTCCAGAACAAACTGCGCTATACCGTTAAAATCATCAACGGCAAGGGAAACATTGGTTCCGCAGCGGGCAGTTCCGGCATTTCCGGGTGCAATGTATAGTTTAGTTAAATGTGCACTTTGAGATAGTTTCCAGGCAAAGGTATGCTCCCTACCACCGGAGCCAAGCAATAAGATATTCATGGGAATTTTAGGCAAAACTAAGGCAAATGTGCGGCAATACTACCGAATACCTCAAAAATGTACCGGAATACTTCAAACAAATAAGGCTTTCAAGACAAAATACAGAAATTGAGTTTATTGAAGCATCTATGCCAAGGACAAAAAGCAACTAGTTGGGCTTGCACCTCGGGCAACGATAGAGGCAAGTAGCCCACAGGCCCACGCGGCGCTAGCCAAGTGGGCCGAGGACTACAGACGATAGCGTGACCCGAACGCCACTTGCAGCTTTATGGGTAGTTTAAAGTCTGTTGATAAGGCGTGAAGGGGGCCCGCCAACTTTTAAAACATAATCACCATTGCCTTATTGGCCTATTGAAACTACTTTTACCAAACTATTATTTACCATGCTACGATTAATACTGATGCGCCATGCCAAAAGCAGTTGGGACGACCGTTCGATTGCCGATTTTGACCGTCCACTCAACAAAAGAGGAATGAAAAATGCGCCGGAAATGGGAAAATTTCTTCATTCGATTGGAATTCGTGTTGATTTAGCCTTGTGCAGTTCGGCAAAACGGACCCGACAAACCCTGGAATTACTATCGGAACAACTTCATGTGGCGGAGGTTAAATTTTGTTTGGAAATGTATGAAGCCACCATGGGAACGGTTTTAAGCTTGGTTCAGGAACAGGGCAATCGAAGTGCGCTTTTGTTGGTTGGACATAATCCGTGGATTTCGTATTTGGCCATGTATCTAAGTAAAACTATGGTTGAAGAATTTCCGACAGCAGGGGTTCTATGTTTGGATTTTCAGTTGGCAGAATGGAAAGATATTCAACCCAAAAGTGGTCAGATTGTTTTTAAAAAATTTCCGAAAGAATTGTGAGTAAAGGCTGAAACATACAGAGGTTGGAATCGGTTTAACATGGTTACTATGCAATTGACCAAGAGTATTCAGCAATTTCAGAAGATTGAGTTTTTTTCACAACTTGATTCCATACAGTTGGAGAAGTTAATTTCTGCGATGGAACAGGTAAACTTGTTGCCCGGAGAAACGGTAATGGAAAAAGGGCGAAGCAACGACAGCTTTGTTTTTATTGAGAAGGGTGCAATCAAGTTTCAGGAAGACAAGGACATACTGGCCCTATTGGATGGGGAAAGTTTTTTGGAGAAATGGCCTTATTGGGGAAGGAAGACCGGAACCTAACAGCCATTTCGGTCATGGAAACCAGGGTGTGGAAGTTAAAGCGGATGAAGCTATTTCAGGTGTTTTCGGAGGAGGCTGTGACTTTGGCAGAAATAATTCAGCGCCTTACCGAAAGGCTGATGAAACAAAACATCAGCACCTTAGCCAATATTAAGTTAAAAGAAAAAGAGTTGCTGAAAGAAAACGGGCAACTAAAGCGCGATTTGGAAGAGTTGCAAGAGGAATTGGATTTAGTGAAGAGAAAGTTAAAAACTGCCAATGCCAAAATTCAAACTTCGGGCGACAAAAAACTGTACCTACCCCTATCGAAGAGCTTTATTAATGCAATAAACGCAATGAATGAGGGTGAATATACCCGGCTGGCAGAAGAAATACAAAGTTTTAGAAAAAGTACCCGGAGTGAGATAAAAAAAGTGAAGTTGAGCGATATTTTAGACGAGAATATCCGGAACGCCTACCTATCCTTTCAATCGGAAATAAATTCAACACAAATATTGATTCAGCGTGAATATTCACAAAACAATTTGGAATTGACCCTTAATAAAGTAGAGTTTGGTGGGGTTTTTCAGAATATTTTGGATTTTATTTTCGACAATTTACAGCGAAAGTCACAGAAATCGGCTTTTGATTATATACCTAAGCTTACCGTTAGCCTGGAAAAGAATGCTTTTGGCAACCTGATTCGGTTTAAGTTCAATGGAATTAAGATTTCGACCCAGAATTTCGACACCACGGAATACCATTCCTTTACCTCACCTATGAAAAGCAATTCGGATTATTGTTTTGATTTGTTTACCTGTGGCTTAATTGTTAAGCATTTATACCATGGCAAATTGATGTATTTAGGTGAAGAAAGTTTGAATACCATGGAATGGTACTTAGGTGATCAGATTGGAAGTAATTAGGGTATGCTGAAAAAGTCAACCAAGAGGATAGGACAAGTTTTTTAGATACTTTTTATGCGGGCCCCCTCCGCCCAACCGGCTTTTCATGAAGCCCCCAACTACCTTCATGGGCGTTCGGGTCACGCTATCGGCTGTAGTCCTCGTCCCCCTAGGCTAACGCCGTCGGGGTCCTGTGGGCTACTTGCCTCTATCGTTGCCCGGTAAAGCCGTGCAAGTTCAATTTTTGGGTGCCTTGTTCAAAAGTTTTTTTTTGGAATTTCTGAGAATAACTCAAATCCACTTTTTTTATAATGACGGTTTAAACCGTCATTAGGGTTTTAAAATGCGCATTTGATTTCGTCATTCCAATTCGGTATTGCCGAAAATACTCAGATCAATTATTACCTCGATGGGTGTAATTGACCCTGGCCAGTTGAAATTGATTTTTCTTAAAAGCCCAAGAATTTCGTGCAGATACCTGATTATTAACGTGAGATGTTGAGTTAGAATTTAATACCGATAGAAAATTTGTAATAGTCCAATTATGCTTCGCATTAATTTGCCTAAACACCTTTTGCATCGGCATTTACAACTGTAATTTTCAAACTAGTTTTTGAACTATTTTTCAAATAACATTGGTATAACAACTTCTTCCCGAAATGCTTCAGGAGGGGTAAACCCAACTAAATCAAGTAGTTCGAAATAGAAATCCTCCTATTGACTCTGGGTTGAATAAGCCGTTTTTCATTAGCCCCTGCTTAGCCTGGGTTTTAGTAACCTAAATCAGGTTTAGGATTACCGAATGGGGATTTCGAAGCCAAAGGTAGTTCCCTGGTTTAAACGGCTATCTACCCACAATTTACCTCCATCCGCATCCACCATTTCCTTGCACAATCTAAGTCCGATTCCAAGGCCTTTTTCGCCCCCGGTTCCGGTGGTGGCATTTTCCTTTTTCCAATTGAACAATTTATCAATTTGTGTTTGCTCCATTCCTACACCGGTATCGCTAACCACCACTTTCAAAAAGCCATTTTCCTGAGTAGCATCCATTCGTATGGAGCCATTGTCTGTAAATTTATTGGCATTAATCAATAAGTTTCTGGAAAGAAGCCGAAGCACATTCTCATTTAGATTTAGAATACCGACATTGCAATTAAGCGCTACGCGGTTGTTCTTATGTTTGGTTTGTAGAGCATTCATTTCAACAATTTCGTGTAGTACTTGTTGAACATTTACCTCCCGAATTAAAATATCCTGACCTTGAAATTGTTGTTTGGCCCAACTAACCATTCCATCCAGAAGGTTTAAGGAATTTTCAACGTAATGTCCTGATTCTTTGACCAAGTCAAGCGCTTCGTCAGGGCTAAGATCGTTTGTATTGAGTAAATCGATAATTTGCCAGAGGCTGGCGAGGGGAGAGCGCAAATCGTGGGCAATTACACTCAGAAGTTTGGCATTGGATTCATTAAGTTTTTGTAATTCTCTGGCCTGGTACTCCAATTTTAGTTTGCTGATTCGAAGCTCCAACTGTTTGGTAACCTGCTTTGACAACACCTGGAGCGCGTTTGCCTGCAATGGGTTTAAGTTACGAGGAATTCGGTCAATTACGCAAAGGGTACCCAATTTAGTTCCATTGGACATAACGATGGGGTAACCGGCATAAAAGCGGATATCAGGAGCCCCGGTTACCAATGGATTATCGTGAAAACGCTCATCGTTTAAAGCATTTCCTACCTCCAGAAGTTGGTCGTTTAATATGGCGTGGGAGCAAAAGGCTACGCTTCGGCTTGTTTCGCTAACATCCAGCCCAACCTTGGCTTTGAACCATTGTCTGCGGTCATCGAGCAGGGTAATGACCGAAATAGGTGTTTTGCAGATTTGAGAAGCCAGTTGAACGATGTCATCAAATTCCTTCTCCGGTGCTGAATCCATAATTTCCAACTCCGTTAAGGTTTTAAGTCTTTCCTCTTCGTTGTGGGGTAATTTTGCAGCAATCATTTCTGTTGGTTTTGGGGGTAATGGTTAGAAATGCTTTTTTTACTTCACTTGCAGACAATTTCACCTACTTTTGGGGACAATGAAAAGCGTTTTTATCACTGGCGCAACCGGGCTGCTTGGCTCACACATCGCTTTGCAAATGCTTCAGGAAGGATGGTCTGTTAAATGTCTTATACGAGACAAAAAGAGAAAGGTTGAAACGGAGCGAATTTTTAAGTATTATGGCAATTCTGCTGTTGAACTTTTCGAGAAAATTCAATGGTTAGAAGGAGATATTTTGGAGTTACCCACCTTATTGGATCATATTCAGGAAGGAGATTATGTGGTACATAGTGCAGCTTGGGTATCGTTCTTGCCGCATGAATACAAGAAAATGTTCCAAATAAATGTGGAAGGAACGGCCAATGTGGTGAATGCCTGTTTGGAGAAAAAAGTTGCAAAGCTCTGTCATATTTCATCGGTGGCGGCCATTGGTCGAAGCCTGGAGGAAAGTTATTACAACGAAGACACCACCTGGAAAGACAATGAGACCAACACCCAATATGCCATAAGTAAATACAAGGCAGAGTTGGAAGTATGGCGTGGTTCGGCAGAAGGTTTGAACATGGTTATTGTGAACCCGGCAACGATTATTGGTCCGGGAAATTGGGAACAAAGCAGTGCGGCCTTACTAACTAAGGTTTGGAAAGGCAATAAGTATTACACTTCGGGGGTTAATGGATTTGTAGATGTGAGAGATGTGGCTGCGGTTTCGGTACGTTTATTAGAAAGTTCCATCTCTGACCAGCGGTTTATTGCTGTTTCGGAAAACTATTCATTTAGGGAGTTATTTAACCAAATGGCAGACTGTTTGGGTAAACCTCGTCCAAGCATTGAAGCTAAGCCCTGGGTGGCACAAGTGGTTTGGCGTTTGGGATGGTTGGGATATATGCTTTTTGGGAAGGTGCCCTTTATCACCAAGGAAAGCGCAAGAACGGCCATGTTCAAGAGCAATTTTTCAAACGAAAAGATTAAGAAGGCGCTACAATATAGCTTTATTCCCTTGCCGGAGGCCATTCAACATGCCTGCTCCTGTTTCTTGCAAGACCATCAGGCAGGTAAAAATTACAAGTAATTATTTCTTTTCTACCCTGGCTGCAATAAGAATACTAATTTCATAAAGCAGCAGTAAAGGCAAGGTAACAATTACCTGAGAAATTACATCGGGTGGGGTAATAATGGCTGCAATAATGAGCAAAACTACAATGGCATGGCGGCGGTAGGTACGAAGAAAAGTAGGGCCAATTAAACCAATTTTTGTAAGAAAATAAACCAAAATAGGCATTTCAAAAGTAGCCCCGGTTGCAAGAGTTAAGGTTGTTACGGTGCTGATATAGGAATTGAGGTCGATGGTATTAAAAACCGCAGTACTTACTTGATATCCACCTAAAAAGTTAACCGATAACGGAGCAATTAAATAGTATCCAAACAAAACACCCAGCAAAAACAATACAGAAGCATACAATACAATTCCACGGGTATAGCTTTGTTCCTTTTCATAAAGTCCGGGTTTAATAAACCTCCACAATTCCCAAAACACGTAGGGGAAGGAAACAATTAACCCTCCAATAAACGAAACCCAAACATGGGTGGTAAATTGTCCACTCATATTGGTAGAAATTAATTTCATTGGAATAGCCCCAAAGCATAGCACTTCTTTAGCATTCAGCCATTCACCGAGTTGACAGAACCAACGGTAGGTCAGAAAATCAGACTGCATAGGTCCCAGAATAATGGTATCAAAAACAAATTCCTTGTTAAAGAATAAAACCACCATAAGGGTACACACCAACAGGGCCGAACGAACCAAATGCCACCTAAGTTCCTCCAGGTGATCTAGAAAGGACATTTCTTTTTCTGTGTTAGCAGCCATTGATTCTTGTAAAAAATGCAGGTGCAAAGAACGTGATTATGCGTTCAACTTTTTTAAAAAAACTTTCATCCTGGTTACAAAATTAGGCAGGGCTGTCCATGCTATGACCCATTTCAACCTAACCAGGAATAAATCGGACCCGGAAAAGGCTATTTTCCGAGCAGTTTATTCAGGTAAACTACCAAAGGTACGATGGTTTTCAGTCGAGAACTAACCAATTCAACAGATCCGGGGACTGTTAATTCAGCATCGTTGACAGGAACACTTACAATGAAGCTTTTTTGTTTAAGCCATTCTATTTTGGGATGATTTTTATCAAATCCTTTGGGAGCGGTAGCCAGTTTATCGAAAGCGTCGAACCCTTTGAAGTATTGGTTAAACTGTTTATCCCGGAAAATGGCATCGAGTTCAGCGCTATCGTAGGCGATTTCTTCCCGTATGATTTTCAATTTCTCCGGTTCGGGCATATAAATTCCTCCCGCCAGAAATGATTTTCCGGGCTCGAGGTGAATGTAGTATCCTGCCAGGGGAAGCTTTTTTCCATCCCTTGAAATGCCGGAGCCAAAATTGGTTTTGTAAGGCGATTTATCTTTCGAAAATCGGATGTCTTTGTTGATTCGAAAAATGGTATCCTTGGCAGCAATACCTTTCAGAGTGGGGTCAGATTTACTTAGTTCGGCCAACACCTCCTCGAGAAATTGAAGAAAATTGGCTTTAGCTGCCTCATAGGATTTTCGGTTTTCCTGAAACCAGTCCTTGTGGTTGTTTTCTTTTAAATGACTTAAAAATTGGAGAGTAGCTGGTTGAAGCATGGTATTACCGGTTCTAAATTTGAAAATAGGGCAGGGATATTCTTCAACAAAGGTACATGAATAGAAAAATAACGAACGAAACTTTTCAACCCAAAATCCGGGAAAAGGCAAGGACTAATGCAAGTGAATTAGGTTGGGTGGGGTTAACCCGATTTGGTATAAGATTGGTGGTGATCGGAAAGAGAAAATCCGGTTGGATTAGAATGGAATTTGGGTGAGGCCTTTAGGTCTAGCTTTAGAAACAACTCTTAACTGCGCACTTCCGGTTAAATCCAAATTCCAAAAGATTGGGTTTGCACCCCGGGCAACGATAGAGCCAGGTAGCCCACAGGACCCCGACGGCGTTAGCCTAGGGGGACGAGGACTACAGGCGATAGCGTGACCTTACGCCATTTACGGATGCCGGGATGTTTTGCCTACCCTTTTTTGGCGGAAGGGGCCCGCCTAATACCTATCGGAAAATTAAACCCAAAATTGTCATAAGAAATTTTAAACTACGTTTCGAGACAAGTGTTAGTAAGGTTTTCAAACAATTTTTATTGGTAGGAAACCTAACTAACACTAGCTCGGGGTTAACCCGAATCTTCCCACATCCCATCTCACTTGTCATTTGTTCCCTTCGTTTCAAATGACAATTTCGGGTTAAAAAGTGCTAACAACCGGCTTGTCCAAATACCTAAAAACCGTATAAAAATACAGGCTAATTCCCTTTTTCTTTGGATTTTTTGCCCTCTTTACCTTTGTCCTTTTCAGGTTCAGCTTTCTGCTTCTTTTTAAGTTTAGGAATCGATACCAGGTAATTCAGGTTTATTACATGCAAGGTGTTATTCCAGGTATAGCTTGAATTGAACTCCGGTTGATAAAAGTAAACCACTTGTAGGCTGTGATGTTTTAAAAACCCCCATTCCAGGCCCAGGCTATTTCTAACCCGCTGAACATATCCAAGCTGTTCTTTCACCATCCACCTCGGCTCAATTCCCACAAATGCCTTGAGATTTTTAACCAACTTACGGGTATATTGAAGTCTAAGCCGGAGTATGTTTTTTGACGGATTTTGTCCCAACTCCGGGATACTTTGGTAATACCATTCATATTGATATAACAGCCTGATTTCCAATTGGTTTTTATGAAAATTTTTCCTTGCAACCAAACCTGCACCTGTTCTGAATTTATCCCATACCGGCGAGGTAGCGTACCGAATTTCTGCCTGTGCTCTCAGCCATTTATTGATTTTATAACCGGTGGAAAGGCTGAAGTAAGAGCCTTGAAATGCCTGAGCGTTGTTACCTACCCTAGCCTGATAACTCAAGCTTAAATCGAAACCTTTTCTGAAATCCTTTTCAAGCTCTAACCCCCACCGGGTTTGCAAATCAGAAGGTTGAGCCATACCGGGCAAGGTCAAGAGCCACGCCATCAGAAAGGGTATGAAGTGCCTGAGTTTAATCATCTCCTCCCTGGTTGAGGCCGGCAAGCGGAGCCTCGTTTTTATCGGAATAGTAAAAGGCGTGAATTTTGGCCACATCTTTCAAAAAGTCAATTCGAAAGAACTCGACCCGGTGAATATTCAAACCGGTTCGGTTTCGCAAGTCATCCAGCATTTCCTGACGTTTATCCGGTTGAATGAGATCAATTCGTTCATAAATAATCTCCTTGTAATTTTCGTGGGTCAGGGTCAGTTTTCCGTCCAAAATAAAGGTTGTTATCAAAATAACCGCATTGGCAATCAGCAATTGAATCATAAAGTCGTCCAAAGAAGCCAGGGCATTGATAATTCCCAGGGTTACACTAATAAAGAAGTAACCCATTTCACGAACAGGAACCGTAACAGTTCGGTAACGTAAAATGGAAAAAATGGCAAACAATCCAAAAGCAAAGCCCATTTTCAATTTGGCAGTGCTAAGCAGAAAACAAATTAGGAAATTAATAATGTTGAACAGGAAGAAGGTAAAAAGAAAATCCTTGTTCTTATGGTTATTGTAGTAAATTAACCGAACAACCACAAAAATGACGAATAAGTTGAGCAAAAAACGAATTAAAAACTCGCTCATACTGCTTGCCTGAGAAAGGTTAGTTACATTTTCAAATTGATCTGTTGGTCCCATTAATTGTTGTTGATTTTATGTATACGGTTAATTTTTTGCTTAAAGCTGTTTTTCTTAACACCTTCGGTCATTAAGGCTATAGACAAAGTGTATTTACTTATTTTAAATTCTCTGATATTTCTTTCGCGAAGTGCCGATACAAACGGACTGATTCTGGAGAATTTATCTTGTTTTACTTCGGCGATAACCAGGTTAGGAAATTCTTTCTTTTCGGTGAAGTTATCGAAATACATTTGCATATCAAGGGTTACCCTTTCCATACTTTCCTTTGAAACCAGGGTAATTCGATCGTAATAAATCAGCATTTTGCTACCAAGCTCGGGTTGCAGAACGTTGTGACTTTGCAGGAAATTAAACTGGGTTAGGTCCAGGTTGGTAGTAATTTCGGGCTGTTGAATTCGGTATTTATCGGTTCTGATTCCTTTAGATTTTTTCTTCAATTCAAAGTAAACAGCTCCGGTATCAAGATATCGCCTAAACCTCACCTTAATCCGGTTGGTTTTGCCATTGTGATGATGTTTGTACAAATCGTATCCGGCTGTATCGAAATAAAGCGATTCGTATTGAAATTTTCTTTTCCCCTCTATTTCCAGCACCGAATAGTGTTCCATAACCTCAGTCAATATTTCTTGCAAATCATTTAGGTGGAAAACAAATTTGGAATCAATTCTGTTCATCAGTTTGTGTTGATCCATCTCCCCCAAGCTAATTCCTGAAAAGGCATGCAACGGTAGGTTTATCATTTCCGGCAGATCGTCCATACTAATCAAAAATTACAAAATCAGGTACTTCTACTTCTTGTTTGGCCGTGCTTATTTCGGCCCACTGTTCGGAATAGGTTTGGTTAAATGCACAGGTATCGCATTGAGAGTAAACTGTTAGTCGGTAACGTCCTTTTTGCAAACCCTGAAATACAAAATCTCCGCTGGGTGAGGTGCGGGTATCGTCGTCGAACCAGGCATGGTCGCCATAGGAGATACTTACCCGGTAGTCTCCCACATAACCGCTGTCAACCAAAACACCATAGGAGTTAATGTCGTACCCATAAACTTTCCCTTTGATGCTGGCAAGACCACCTTCGCCGGCTTCTTTTTTGCATGCCTGTAAGCAAATTCCTATCAAACAGGCCCATCCAATTTTTCCTACTTGTGTCAATTTTTTAGTTCTTATCGGTCTTAAACTAGGGCTTTGATTAAAAAGTTTAAGAAAGGATTAATGTTAAGTTAACTTTATTGATGTAAAGAACGTCTTTTTGGTGAAAACAGGTCCCCATTTCTTTTATCTCAAATTAATCAATTGGAGGATTCCAAATCCGAACTATTTGATTTAGTAGGGGTTATCCCGAATAAGTGTTTGTGCATTTCTTATGCGCAATTTGGGTTTGTATGGATATATGAAAGCATGGTTTGAATGGGATATGTTTTGAAATTTGGCGGGCCCCCTTCACGCCCAACGAAAG
>JAIBAJ010000093.1 GCA_019695265.1 Bacteroidia bacterium
ACGATAGAGGCAAGTAGCCCACAGGAGCACGCGGCGCTAGCCAAGTGCGACGAGGACTACAGCCGATAGCGTGACCCGAACGCCCATGCACTTCCGTTAAATGTTGCACAACTGCCGGATTGGGCGGAGGGGGCCCGCAACATTCATCTAAAAAATAAGACCCAATCCTATTTTTCGACCAATATTTTTTGGGTAAAGATTTGAGCATCCACGGCCAATTGCAGGATGTAAAAACCTTTTTGTACCGATTTCAAATCCAATTCATACTCCGACAATCCGCCTTTGAGATTAGCATTCAGAACCTCCCGGCCCGAGATATCGGTTAAGGTAACCTGAGCCAACTTTCCGGAAGGAATAGGGAAAACAAGATTTAATTTATCGGTAGCAGGAACCGGGTATGTTATCAATTCTTCCTGGTGAATGGAAAGGGCTTCAATTCCGGAAATGGTGTCCAAAAGGGTGAAGTAGTACTCGATTTTACTACCGAAATCGGCTCCAAATGATTTGAGGGTACCGGCAGAACTTTTCTTGGCAATTTTCATGAAGCCGCTTCCTTGTTGAGAGTTTGCCCACCAGGAAAGGCCGTCTTTACCTTCATCGAGCAATTCAAAACGGTAACATCCATTGGCTAGCCATAAGGTATCTTTGTAATTGGTGTTGGGAGCAAGAGATTCGCGGGAAAAAATTAAGTCGTTGGCTTCATTGTATAGGAACCAGCTATTATCGCCCATGCTATTGGTTTTTATCCAAAACACCATCCAATTGGCAGCAATACGTTCTGGAGCTTTAAAAGTTGATTTCATTGTATTGTTTGCCTCATACTGGTCGGTTGAGCCATTGGGTTGATCGATGGTAGCAAAAAACACCGCCTGATCGCCGGCGCTAAATTGATTCCAGGGCAATTGAGGCAAAGTAATGTGAGCTGTATCTCCTGGGGCCAAATCGCCGGTCCAATTAAAGGAGGCAGGGGTTTGACCTTCAACGCCATAATTGATAGTTGCGAAAGAAAGGGTGGAATTGCCATTGTTGCGGATAACGATAATTGCGTTGGTACATCGGGGATTCATACGTTTGTATTCATCGTGCGAGCTTGGAGAAAGGATATCATACACTTCTGCGTCGGCGGTGAAGTTAGGTTGAGAACGGAAAATCAATTGCGCCTGAATTGTATAACTAGGAGTTTGACTACCTGACCAAGTGTAATTTTGAATATTCAGGTCGATGCTATTATTGGAATTGGTTGTAATAAAGGAAGTGATATCGTGATCATAGGTAAAGGTTCTGGTACCCGGGCACCAATTGGCCCTGTCGTAAATCCAAGTTCCACCTTGTGGGTAAATAGGATTGAAGCCACAATCATCTCTCCACATGTGTTGTTGTGCAGCTTGGGAACCATTTACGAGGAGGTTATAATAGCGATCTAGAAATTCAGCAGCATTCAAATTATTATCGAATCCATGTCCGGAAGGGGTTATTTTAGCAAGAACATTTCCTACTTCGGAAGGAACAAATACGGATTTAGCCGGCAAGAAAGAAGCCTCAAACGCAGCAGAATTAGTATAAGAGGCATCGCCCTGATAGATGTTCTTAATATCCAACACGTTATGAGGCGGTACACCTTCAATAAAGTCGAAGTCGAGCGTAACACTAAAACCACTACTCCAACCGCTGTAGAACACCCTCAGTTCAACACTGTCTTTCAGGAGATTTTGGTAGTCAGTTACATCAAACTGATACCGATGTTTCCAGGAAGGATTATAACCATTACTTCCTGCACCTTGCATATAGGTGCCATAAGGCGTTATAACTCGAGCCAGCTCAAACTCTTCAATATGTTCGGGGTAGCTATAAACCTCCATAAAGGAGTTGGTAAAAAAGGCATTGGGATAAACTGTATCATAACCGCTTAAATTACCCAGGGAATCCAGGACTGGAATTGCCATTCCAACCGGCCATCCGACCAGGGTATCGGTTACTAAGAATGGTTGAGAAGAGTCACCATGAATTAAAATATCGAAGGATTGATTGGCTGTATAAATTACAACCTGGTTGATGGAATCGTAGGTTCCGGAAAAGGTGGTATCGGTTGAAAAGGCAAGTGAATCGGGAGATTCGCCATTAACAGTAAAAAGAGCTGCTGTTTGAACAACTGTATCGAGGGTGCCGGTTTTATGACGTAAAAAAACCTGAGTGGTGTAATCCCAACCACTACAACCGGTAGAGGCGCAACCCATGGTATACGTTAGAAGTACTTTTCGGGACAGCGGGGTATTTGAAAAATCACCGGTTTGGGAATAACTACCATACCAGGTCATATCCACTGAGGAATGAACTCTAACCCGGGTGGTATCATTCACTCCTGCGAAGGATGAAATAGAAAACCCAAAAACAAGCAAACCAAAACAAAGTTGGGATATGAAAGGAAGGTTGGAGCTATTTGGGGATGAAAAGAATGAGTAATGGTACTTTTTCATGGTCAAAAATAAACAAAAAAAGGAGGCCATACCGAATGACCTCCTTTCTTTGAGATTGAATAAAATTATAGCTTAATGCGAGCTCCAAAAGAGTGGATACCACCAAAATTGTAGGTAGCTCTGTAGGAGTAGTCTATACCGAAAGTCATTCCACCTTTGGTACGTCCATCATCGGTAGTTCTGGATTTAGTAATTGGAATTTCTACGGTTGCTCCTGCACTTGGACCCATGTAAGCAATGTGAGCAACTTCCTTGTTAGTAATGTCCTTTTGGTAGTTATAACCACCGCGAAGCATTAAAATATTTTTCCAGTTATACTCCAAACCTCCGGCGATATTATCGTTGGAGAAAGAATTAGATGTAAAAGTTCCGGAAATATTTAAAGAATGTTCAGGATTAAAACGTTGAATAAAGGTTAGACCAATAGAAAGCAAGGAAGGCAATTCGAATTTAGAACTGCGTTGTTCCAAAGTCATACTTGAACCGGTTGCATTTACTGTACCATTTAGGGACATACCATCACCGGAAAAGGACATTGTTGGACCTACATTTCTAAGAGCGATACCAAAACGAAAGTTGTTCTTCCTTAATTCTTTTGTACGATTACCCAAAGTGGTAACATATTGGATACCGGCATCGAAGCAGAAGCCACCTGCCTTAAGGTTAGCCATACTTTCAGAAATAATTTTAACGGTAACTCCACCATAAATACTATTAGAGAAAGCTTTGGCATAACTAACACCAATATTCAGGTAGCTTGGTTTAAAATTTCCGATACCTCCATCCGGAAGGTCAAAGGTTGTAATAGGAATATTACCGAAATCCATGGACATGATAGAGATCCCGATGGTACCGGTTTCACCCACTTTTTGGGAGATACCGGCGGTATTGATTCCGATACCGGAATTACCCATCCAATTGGTGTGAGCAAAAACCACTTCTGTTTTGCGGGTAAAGGCCAAACCAGCCACATTTAAGTGTACAGATTCGATACCGGAAATACAGGCAGCATTAGCGCCAAACCATCCGGAACTTCTTGCCCAAGGATTAACGAGCAATTCTGTAGCACCGGCCTGACCGGCTCTATCAGGGTTACCGGCAACAGCCATTCCTGTCCAAATGGCTGCTGCGGTTAATAGGATTATACGTTTTTTCATTTCGAAGAATGCTTTATACCAAATTTTAGAAATTGTTTACATCGATTGGTCTCAGAGAACCAAACCATTTAATGGTTTTCTCACCGATACCAGGTGCCGCAATATGGATTATATAAACACCACTAGCGATTGGCACACCAACATCATTTTTCAAATCCCAATCAGTAAAGGTTTTATCGTTATCTTTTGAGATTGTACGAACCAAAATACCACCTGCAGTATAAATACGAACTGTACATTTTATTGGAAGGTTGGTAATTTTAATTCGGTTATCTAACTGAGAACTTTCATAACCGGAATAGGCATAATAAGGATTAGGAACAACATTAATCAAATCCAATGCATTTTTAGCGGTGGTATTGTCTTTTGGCATTGCGGCCAAGTTGCTGGTGCTAAAGGTGTAGCGTGGACGTTGATCATTAACCGGATTAGCGGCTAACCATTCATAACCCAATTGAGACTGATATGATTTATTCGTTCTAACCCTAACTTTAACATCTGTCTCAAGCATTTGACGTTGTGGTTGAAGCAATGGAAGGTAAACCCACATTACATCTTTATAGACATTACGTTTAATAGCGTCACTTGGGGTACCGACCAAATTCTTATATATCCAAGCCCCACCATCGTAGGTTGGACAATCTTTTGCCGGATCGTTGCCATTGTGACCCAATACATACACATAGTGTTTACCACCGAAATATGTATTGAAACCATCCATCAGATTAGAGCTTGGATTCCATTTCATATCCGAACCATTCTCGCCAGGCAACCAGGAATCTTCACCATACATCATGTTTAGACGTTCACCTGTTTCAACGTTAATGGCATAACCCGGGAACCAACCCATACCGTACGCCGTATCGGCAATATCTTGGAAGTTACCATCCTGATCAATTGGTTTTGAGCGACGAAGATTAAACTTCAAAGCTCCTCCAATTTTTGGATAACCCAGATCTCCTGTTTCAATAACCGGACAACGAGTCCATTTAGACCGATCGGAAGTAATTACCAAATCAATACTGCTTACATTTTCAAATTTATTGAGCAAAGATGCGGTAGTATTTCTCCAAGCCGGTGCGGCCAAGGTATCGTTTCTACAAACCAATTTATAAGGGGCAATAATACCACCCAATATCTGTTCGTAATTTTGTTGCGGATCTATAAAATTGCTACTTCCATTGTAATCAGAGTACGTACCCGGAGCAGGTTCCTCTAAGGTACCGGAGCGAATCCAGTTAAAATTAGAAGGTCCATCGGCATCCGGTATCCCTGATAGCCAAATTTTCTTAGGATCAGCGAACTCATAGGATGCTGTAATGAAGCCATTGCCATTGGTAGGCTCTTCACCAGGATCTTTCACTTGTGACACACTCACACTAAGTCCCCACTTAGGAATAATTTGCTCGTTGATGGAATTAATCATGGTATCTGAATACACAGTATCCTGATTGTTTACATCGATTAGCCTCCAATAAGCATCACTTAAACCGGTGTTACTAATTGAATCCAACATTTCGAAAACAAAACTTGAATTAGGAACACTTTTAGGATCCACTACTTTGATATCAACTGGAGAACCGGTAGTATCGTAAGTAATTTGTTCCAATTGAGCTGAACCAACAGGCAATTCTAAAATTTTAGCTATGGTCTCAGAGGTTAAACTAATGGCATTTCCACCATTACCCATACCTTCTACCCTTGTAACTTCCGGATGAGAACCATATTTAGAATTCAAGATCAAACCATCTTTCTCTGGGCTAGTGTTATGCGGAATGGCTTTAACTGCACGGATTGACAATCCACTAGCAAGTTTACGACCGGCTTTGTATGGTTTCTTTTGTCCATCCAGGCTAAAAGGATCATTTGGATCATACTTTTTGTATTCATTGTAACCGTATGCAATTGCAATAAAGAAGTAACTTTTGAAATTCACTAAAGTTTTCTCACCGGTTGCAAACTCATCACGAGAAATTTTGAAGGAGTGACGAATACCGTTATCAGATCCATTAACTTTTTCGAAAGGCAAATAGCCTTCCGGATCAAAACCTACAAAGCCCGGATTTTTCTCATAGTTAATCAATTGAGTAACTCCGTTTTTCAAATCGCATTGAGCCACTAAAACAGCTTTATCAGGGTCGGAAAGGTCATTAGCAGATGCTGAGCTATCTTTCACCTGGTAAATTTGGTAACCTTCAAAATGATAATATTCATCATAAGTGGTTCCCGAAGGACTAATAATTTGAGGATCTTTTTCCTTGTAACGCTCTTTATAGTTATTAGAACTTGGACGGTTGGAAAGAGTTATCACCAACTCTCTGTCTAATTCAACAATGTTAACATCCGGAGCATCAGGACCATTCAATACGCGGAAACAATTTTCGAACAAGGCCTGAGCTTTGTCATCTACCAAACGAAGTTTTTCAACGGATGCATAAGGGCCGCCATTAGTAGCGCGGGCATACACCACACCAATCGTAATATCGTTTCTGGCACCCGGCTCCAATGTAAATGGACCGGCAGATTGAATACTACGACGGTCGTATGGAGTATTGCCCACACACTCTTCAGACCATTCGGAAGTTCCATTACATCCCGGAGGAACTACACCTTGTGTTCCCCAATTGTAAGGGTCGGAATTTCCGGGGAACATAAAGTCACATTCAGGTCCACCGCTTTGGTAGCCGGTTCCACCATAAGTCATTTTGTTACCATCTTTCCAAATGGAACGAAGGTAGTTGTAGTAGTCAGAACCAGTTTGCGGATCAGTCATTGCTTGAGGGCCACCACCACCGGTATTGTTGTGGTAAACGAAACGACGCATACCAAAACGCTCATTATCCACAATACCATCACCGTTTGGACTTGCTTCAGAACCATAACCAAGACCATTAAGCGCTTCTCTTGGGCCAATTCCCCAGTGATTATCAATACTATCGTTATCCTGGTAAGGTCCTTCAAAGAAATCGATACCAATTGCAGGTGGTTGTTTTCCATAGTTACGAATTGGCTCTTGCGGTCCATCTTCATCATCGCCATTGTAAAAATAACCCAAGCCACGCATTACATCGCAACCAACAAAGTCATCTTGACCATATCCAAGGTCACCATCCACCCATTGTCCGAAGTAGGTACCTGTAAGTCGATAAGTTGAACGATTGATCAAACGATAGTTATAGAAAGTCATATCATTGATTTCATCGTTAGTAGCGAAAGCAAATGCCTGAGCGTGAATTTCCATACCAATGGATTGTGCACCAGACTCTGTATGAATATTACCTTTATCGTTGAATACCCACCAAAGGGTTTGGTCACCATACAATTTTTCTTCGCGAGAAGTTTTACAATCAATGGTACCATTAATATCGTACTTAGGGTAGTCACCACCTTGTTCAGGATTATAGTCTCCACTTTGGTCAACATCCACATAGGGAGCCAAATCATAATCCTGGCCTAACGAAACATCACCGTGGGCAGGCCAGTTCAGAATAGATTGAGGAATAGTGTAGCCCGGGTATAGAATAGCTTTCTGATCTTCCGGAGTATTCCACCATCCAACAAATTGATCCACATCAGATCTATTAATAACAAAGTGCTGGTCGTATTTAGCACACTGATCACCGGTGATAGAAGCCGATCCATCGGTTGTAAGTGGGCCGGGCCAGTAATCGGTACCATTTTCTCGGAAACGAAGGGCAGCCACTTTAAGGTTACCTTGGGCATCCACACCACCCATCCAAAGAGAACCTGCGAACAAGGCAGTTTTTCCGGAACCCTTAGGCACCTCGTAACGTGCATTACCTATTAAATCCCACCACATGTCGCCACCGGTGTGAATTAAAGCTCTAACGTTGTTGAGTTGAAGGATAGTAGAGGATTTTGCGGGAACACATGCGGCGGATGACTGTTCTAATTTTTGAACAGTTACGTTAGTACCGGGATAAACATTATGTGTTTTCTCCGCCATGGCAGGCAATCCGGCTAGGACGGCCAGGGCGATTAGCCAATTTTTCATCTTATGATTATAAATGTACATGGCAATGGATTTTAGAAGTTAAAGATTAGACCTATGCGAATCCTTCTTGGAACGCTATAGTTGTTCGGGTTATTCACTTTGAGGGTGTACAAGTCACGGAACGATTGGGGGTCATTTTGTGAATTGATACTATTTTGGAACTCTGAAGCAGTTAAATAACCATCATCATTGGGGTTACCGGTGTATGAATAAACATCATACACATTTTTGGTATTGAGGAGGTTAAGTATCTGCAAGTACAGATTAAATGAATACTCTTTGCGTTTGTCTTCACCTTCGCCGGCTTTTTTACCAACTTTAAAGTAGAAGTCTTTATCGATACGAAGATCGATGTTAAAGTTAACCGGGTAGCGGGAACCATTGATTGCGCCTTCCACTTGTTGAGCCACACCACCTGAAAGGTTTTGGGTTGGTGAAGGGTTACGTTTTTTGGTATAAGGAGTTCCTGAACCAATGCGGCCGATAAGGTTGAAACCCATATTTGCCAAAGGATATACTTTTCCGATGCGGAAACCTTGGTCTTTTTGGAAATGGTAATCAGCCACAATTTGAATAGTATGGCGTTGGTCAAAATCCAAGGGTTGAGGAACACGAAGGTTAGGTTGACCGGAGTTAATTAAATTTAAACCGGAAGAAGTGGTAGAACCGGTACCATCGGCAAATTGGAGTGTATAGTTAACTCGAAGTTGGAAATTATCGGTTCTGCGCATTTCATAGCTTACACTTAAGCCTTTAACTGTTCCGAAGTCTAAGTTACCGTAAGTATTATAAGTAGAAGGATAAGCTTCAGCAATATTTACCACTTGAATCAAGTTTCGGATTTCGCGGTAGAAAGCAGAAATATTTAAGGCAGATGATTTGCTTAACACCTGACGGAAACCAAGCTCGTAGTCAACGGTTTTCTCCGGTTGAAGAGCCGGGTTATTCATTGGGCTGTTTCTATCTTGTGATCTAACCGTCATGTAATAATAATCGGTAGGATCTAGGCGAATACCGGTAACCGGGCGTTTGTAAAGAACATCATAGTGAGCATAGAAAAGAGCATCCTCGGAAATTGGGAAAGAGAAAGAAATACGAGGCATAAAGTTGGTTTGAGGCGTATAATCTTTAAATGCGCCGGCATTAAGAACCTGGTTGGAAGGATCCACCAAGAAAGGAGCAGCGCGACCGGTAGAAGTTCTTAGAACAGAAGGGTCAACGATAGGAGCGCCTTGAGCGTTATACCAATTTCTACCATTGCGGTAACCTACGATAGCTGTTGGATTATTGATATCATTAACATAAACCACATAGTCGCTTCCAATGTTAGAAGGATGGGAAACTTCTTGGTTACCAATGGTTGAAACTTCACCTGCCTTTTTAGTATCGTAAAGAGCCCATTGGTCTTTAAGTACAGGTTGGTTAGCATCGAAGCGATCAACCCTTAGACCAACGTTAAAGATTAAATCTTTAAATACGAATTTATCTTGAATATAACCGGCGAAATAGATAGGTTGAAAAGCTCCGACGGTGCGTTTAAAGTTGCCGAATTCATCTTTAGAGGTAAAGAAGTCGTCCAGACTTGGTTTACCTTTTACTTTATTTCCGGCAGCATCGTATCCATAATAGGAAACATAACTATTGCCACCATTCAGTAACTCATCTGCACTAAACCAAGAGATATCTAACTGGTCTGGAGATAAGGTATTTACATCAATCCAATCGGTTCCTTTAGGATTAAGACCTAGGGATTCGCGAAGGTTATAATCAAAGTAGGATTGAGATTCCTGGTTATAGATAAAAGGATATTGAATGGTGTCATTAAAATTACCATTGGCATCAACGCCCAGGATTGGGTTAGAATAATCCAGTTCCGATATATGTTTATTTACAAGTCCGGAAAAGGGGTTAATCAATTGCCAAAAGCCAGCTTGACTGCTTGACGGTGCTTGATAAGTAACGGCTCTATCTACCCTTTGTTCGTATTCGAAACCAAGGGTAAAGGAGTGGTTTTTAATATCGGCAGAGGCCAAACCGGTAATACGGTATTGTTCTTGTTGCAATTTTTGGTAAGCGCCATATTCACGGCCTGTATTATACCAAAGATCATACACATTATCGGGTTGTTCGGAGTTCAACAACGGACCGATACCTTGTTGAACCTGGTTCCAGTTGTTATAGTTTCCATTTCGGCTATTCTGACTGTAATATTGAGAGGTATAATTAGCCAATAATGGGTTAATAGTTCCGGGAGTAAATTCGAATAAGGTATCGCTATAGCCATTTTGCAAGTAGGCTCCTATGCCTGTTGTAGGATCAACACCATATTGGTAAGTTGTTTGGCGATAGGTTTTAAATTTACCAACATATCCATAATCAAACAAACGGTCTTTGTGGTCAGGATCTTGCAATGTTCTGTTGTAGCGTTGGTAATCCACATTCAGCATGTAGATAATGTTTTTTACAACTGATTTACTTTCCGGGTTATCGTTAAAACGTTGAGTAAAACGAGCATAAACCCTGGAGGTATTATCCAATTGTTCACCATTCTTTTTATAGTTGAACAAGGAATTAGCATAGCTATAGATTCTTTGTTTGTTAGCGTCGTAAGAGCCACCGATGGTAAAATTGGTATTTTTAGTAATATTAAAATCCAATTTTCCGGCAAAGTTCATTCCGTAATAAGCCACATTTTGGCGGGCTTTTACTTTTTCGATATCGTCTTTTCTTACAAATTGAGCATTTAACAAGCTACCGCCGGTTAATTGGCCTGAAGGACGAACCGGAAACTGTTCCAGGCTATCCAATAAGGAATTGTTAACTTTATAAGCACCTAAAGCTGAAGGATCGGGGTCTTTTTGGTATTTTAACTCACCGGCAAGAAAGAAACCAACCAATGGACGACGTTTATCGGATTGGGTAGAGTCTTTTTTAGTAAAAATAGGACCGGAAAGGTTAAAGGCAAGCAGGTTATAGCCGTATTTATCAAAGGGCTCGGAGGTTACATATTCAAAACCGCCGAAATATTTTTTTGATGGGCCTTTGGTTGTAACGGAGATAATACCGGTAGTTACGTCACCATATTGTGCCGGGAGACCACCCAAAAGAACTTGCACTTGTTCGATAGCCATTTGAGGGAGGGCAGTTCCGCCGCGCACTTTAACACCATCGATGTACATATCAGAAGAACCATCCCTAGAACCGCGGATACTTCCAACCGAACCATCTTTAGAATAAACACCGGCCACGGTTGTTGCTGCTGCTTCTGCAGAGCGGTTAGGCATCTTTTTGAAGTCGTCGGAGGTAATGGTGGTTGCGGTAGCACCGGCATCCTTTTCGATAAGAGGAACCTTATATTCAGTAACCACAACTTCTTTCAGGTTAACCCCACTCGACATGCTAAAATCTTGGAAGACAACTTTGTCAACCATTACTACCACTCCTTTAACTACCTGACTTTGGTATCCGGTGTAGGATGCTTCCACATCGTATTTTCCGGGAGGCAATGATTTGATGGTGTAAATACCATCAAAATCGGTTGTTCCACCGGTTACCAGGTTACCATTTAACTTAACGGCTACGTTAGCAAAAGGAACTGGTTCTCCTTTGTTGTCTTTAACCGTACCTTTCAACGTACCGGTACCATTTTGACCAAATACTTGTCCGGCCAGGACAACTGTTAAAGTAAGAATAAATAGTATCTTATTTCTCATGCGAATAGAGGTTTTCGGGATAATGCAACTTTTCTGAAAAAGGCGGCTAAAGTAGAAATTTTTTATAGAAGTGTTAAGGATAGTTAAATTGGATGTGAATAATTTCTTTTTTCAATCTGATATTTCGTCTTATTTAAGACAGCAAATGTATCCCAATGATGCGGGGAAATCAACCAACCGGTTCTTCGTTTATTCTTTTGAATTTTATTAGACTTTTTGCTCGTTTCCTTCATTCTCTTTCTTCCTTCTTTTGTTTGGTGTTTCATGTGAAGCTTTTCCGCTTTTTCCACCTGTTTATAACCGGCTTCTTTCGCTTTTTGCTGCTTCTTTTCCGCCTCTCTTTGCTGCTTACTTTTGGGTCCACCGGTTGGTCCTTTCATATTATCCTGAGAGAAGGACAAGAAAGGAATCAAACAAAAAAAACTTAAAATAAAAAGTAAATTTTTCATGGTTTATCTTTTAACAATTTTAGCCCCTTTTTCCATAATAAAATGACTACCAGGCATTTGTGTCAATTTTCCATTTTTCTTCAAAATAATCTTAGTTGATTTCTCCATTTTAAGGGTAGTACCTGGTTGCAAGATTAATTCGCTATCGTTTGAGATAGTAATATTGGCTTTCGGTTGCAGTAAAATTTTAGCACCCGGCAAAGCTGTAAAAATTGTTGATTCAGCGAACAAGGAATTTCCATTTTCATCCTTTTTTACCAGATAGGGCCAAGTTACACTGGTAGCTTGGTCGAGAAGAACCGAGTGTCCGGAAGTTACGACCAGGCTGTACTGAGTAGAGTCGAAATCGTTCGGAGAAAGAGCAATATTTCCGCACCATCTGACATTTTCGGTTATGGAGTAATCATCCCACCGGATGGATAATTTTACGTATCCTTTTCCAAGGAAATTATCATCCAGTATTTCGATGTGGAGACCATTAAGCCATATGGTTCTGTTTTCGAAGGGATAAGGCATTCCTTTGGCCAGGCTTGGGCGTTTAAATTCCAGGTCGGTTGCCAAGGTGTACACGGGTACCGGTGCAGGATTGGTACTCAAAGAAATTTCGGTATGGCCGGTAGCGAAGCAGAAGGCATCTTCCCAGTCTCCACCTCCATTGAAATTATTGACAACGGAGTCACCATGAACTTCGCTCATACCTAACTTAATGTTATCGCCGGTAAAGGCATTTCCATCTCCGTTAAAATCAAGCATAGCGAACAGGTCATTATTACCTGTGAAGGGATTGGGTTTACTTCGGCTTTTATCGATAGGAATATTTCGGTTATTCCAGTTACACCCATAACCCTGGCCTTCTTGAATTCGATCATAATCGAAGTAAAAGTCGAAGTTACCTTCCGCAGTAAAGGGGAAAAATGGACTGGCCAAGGCGTTTGGATATTCATTGGCACCGTTATAGATTTCATTTCCACCTTCCTTTTGATCCTTACCAACCTGGATATAGGCATAGATTCCCGGAGTTCCGACGGGAAATTGTCCTTGTCCATTATCGGCACAATCATCATAATACCATTCATCGAAGCGGGAATTCATTCGGCGATTTTCCAGCCATAGGTATTGATTTTTAACATCACCCGGTTTGGTCCACTTTAAATGAGGGAGTCGAATACGAATGGCATCCCCTGTTCGCATAAAATCGCGGAGGATAAAAACTCCGCCATGAGGGTAATTTTCCAAAGAAAAATCTTCGGAATTAATTTCTTGCTGTTGATCATTTAGACAAGAAATCAGGAATTGTTTTTGTGGATTTCTCCAATTCATCATCCACCGATCCCAACCGCTGCATCCTTGCATGGCAGCCAGGTGTTGACCTGTTAAACCATAGGTAGCAGTTACTGCAGGAAAGGTATGAACACCTCTGCCACCCGAACTGTGCCAGTTGTTTCCACCAAAAATGCCATGTAAATGCTCTGCAATGGTTATAACATAGGCCGCTTTAGACACCTTAGAAGCGTTGAAAGATGCAAAATTGTTAATACCTTTTGAATTCAGAAAGGCCGGTCCGGAACCAGAAGTAACCCCGTAACCCGAGAAATCGAGGGTGTTGTTGCTAGTTAGAAAACGGTTATTTCTCCAGATAATGTATAAAAGATCGGTTTTGCCATCGGGTCTTTTGAGTTTGGGTTCACCGGCATGGGTCATTGACCAAGCATCAAAAGCGCTCACCGGCAAATGATGAGCGGTAAAATTCATGCTATCCAAATTGGGCCAGGAAGCAATTTTTTCGAGCACTTGCTTTACACCGCTCCCAGTTTTAATTTGTGAGCAAGGAATAGAAACAGTGTAAGGAAAATAATCGCCTTCTAACACATATTGTCCAAACGAAGCCTGGTAATAATAGTCCGAAATAAATCCTTTAGGAGCCCTTCCGGATTTTAAATTAACATCAAAATAATCCATTGCATCGGCAGGCGGCAAGGTTTGCCCTTTGGAATTTTTAGGCCATTCCTCCCCAAAGGATTGTTCTAAATTTCCGAAACAAGGTTTTGCACTGAAGTCGATTTCAGCAAACACTACCAATACCCGCAAGGTATCGCGGGTAGGGATACTTATCCCATTGCTTATGGCAAGTTGTGCTGATGAATTATTCATGATTATTAAACCTAAAACGATACTGAAAATTACCGGCTTGGTGAATTTCACTATGCAATGATAGAAAGGCTTAACGAGATTCATGGTATTCTAGCGGTTCTATTTTTGTTCAAAAACGAACATAAATTTCAGTTCTGATTTACAAATTTTCACATCTTTGTGAGCACAAGAAATAATTGAAAGCTTGAATTCCAGTAGGTTTCCAACACTTAACCTTCCAAGTCCCAAATTGGAAATACAGGAAGAAAACTCCGAGCTAAAAGTACGTTGTTTTGTTCGTCAAAAGTATGTTGTTCTGACTCCGGAGGAGTGGGTTAGGCAACATTTAATCCATTATTTGGTAGAATACAAGCATTATCCCATTTCGCGAATTGCCTTGGAGTATCCACTTCATTATGGAAAAACGAGCCGAAGGGCAGACATTCTGATAATTGACAGGGCCCGAAAGCCTCAGCTCGTTGTAGAATGCAAAGCCCCTTTGATAGAGATTAAACAAGGTGTTATGGATCAGGTTTCCAAATACAATACGGTGTTAGGGTCGGGAATAGTGGTTATTTCGAACGGATTACGACATTTTGTTGTTCAATTGGAAAAAAATGGAAACAGCCGGTTTTTGTCAGACATTCCGGCCTATAGCGAAACATGAGTAACTACAACACTAATTTAGATGTGGGTTTAAACATTTTGCTATTGCGGCTTTTCTAATTAATTTAAGAATACTTCCGTGAAGACATAATTTACCCTTTCTTAACTAATTTCTTGTTTTAGCCATATTCTATTTTTTAAATAAGCATTGGATTTTATCTTCGCAGTCCAATTGGAATTCTATTACCAGTTACCTAAACCATTTACCTACCTAGCTTTTTCCTCCCATGGCAGCGATTGAAACTTATTCATTTAAAGACAAAAGAGCCCTAATCCGAGTTGACTTTAATGTACCCTTGCATAAAGAAAACCTAAGTGTAACAGATGATACCCG
>JAIBAJ010000094.1 GCA_019695265.1 Bacteroidia bacterium
TCTAACATAATGTAACCTCGGCACTAACTATCACTAGCTCGGGGTTAACCGGAATCTTTCAACATTCCACCGCACTTGTCAGTTTGGGGTTAAGCAAGCAATTTTGGGTTTGCACCTCGGGCAACGATAGAGGCAAGTAGCCCACAGGCCCACTACGGCGCTAGCCTAGGGGGACGAGGACTACAGCCGATAGCGTGACCCGAACGCCCGTGCAGGTAGTTTTGGACTTAATAAAAAGCTAGATGGGCGGAGGGGGCCCGCATACAAGAAATTTCAACCCAGATTACACTTTACTAATTCTTAACTCGGGGTAAACCCAAAAATATCAAGTAGTTCGGATTAGGAATCCTTCTCTTGATAAATTTGGGTTTAATAAACAGGCCATTTGTTATGATTGACTTGGGGGCCAACCTAGGTTATTGACAACCTATTGGAACAGACTTAGCCTTTCTTTTTCGATTTAATTTGAAAATCCTTAACCTTATCTTTTAAAGGCGATTGATCGCTAACGTCGGTAAGTTTGGACTTGTAAGTCGCCGGATTCTGAATAACTTCGATGGCCTTTTTAATTTCAGGATCATCGCTCAACATGCATTCTACACGACCTTTGCTGTAGTAATATCTGCTTAAAATTTCACTTTTCAAAAGCTGACAAATTTCGGCCTTGAACAGAACCAAGTCTTTCTCCTTATCGGGCGAGAGCTTTTTAGCTATTTCTTCGTAATCCTTTTTAATCAAATCGAAGTACTTTTCCTTTTCAGCGGTTTCTTTTAACAATTTCAGATCCAGTTCACTTTGACTTTCATACTTAAAATCTTGCTTTTTGATATAGTCTGAAAACTCTTGGTACAACTCATCTGAAATTTGAAATTCTTTAGGAGGAGCCACTGTTTTGTGTTTAATTCGATAAAGGGTAGCAAAATCAAAAACCAGGTTATTTTCAATGAGGGCTTTCGAGATTTCAGAGTAAAACTCCGGTTCCATGGCGATATCCGGAGTAATTCCACCTCCATCATAAACCGGACGTTTGCTTTTAAGCGTGTAGAAGCGGGAAATCAATGAATCAGGAATTTTACCTACTGAACCATCCTCATTTCTATTTCCATAATCAATGGCCTGAATACATCTTCCACTTGGGATATAATATTTTGCCGTAGTAACCTTGAGTTGGGTGTTGTAACTTAATGGACGAGTGGTTTGAACCAAACCTTTTCCATAGGTTCGCTGACCAAGGATTACGGCTCTGTCAAGATCCTGGAATGTGCCTGAAACAATTTCTGAAGCCGATGCCGAACCACTATTTACCAGAACCACCAACGGAATTTCAGTATCCACCGGGCTGTTTTGGGTTTTATAGTTTGCATTCCACTCCTGCACTTTCCCTTTGGTAAATACAACTGTTTGTCCTTTTTCAATAAAGAGATTGCACAAGCTAACTGCTTCTTTGAGCAATCCTCCGGGGTTTCCGCGCAAATCGAGCACCAGTCCCTGAAGCTTGTTATTGGCCTTTAATTGTTGATAAGCCTCCTTTACTTCACCGGAGCAGTTATCGGTAAAAGAATTCAGATTGATGTAGCCCACCTGATTATTGAGCATTCCGGAATAGGAAACGGCTTTCACTTTAATTTCTTCCCGGCTTACATTGAAGTTAAGTTTACCGGGTTGTCCGGGCCTTTCAACGGTAATTTTAACATCGGTACCGGGTTGTCCTTTCAATACAGAACTAATTTCGTCATAGGTTCTACCCTGAGTACTTTTTCCATTTACTTCAAGGAGGATGTCACCAGCTTGTAATCCTGCTTTGGCTGCTGGAGAATTTTCATAAGGTTCAGCCACAACTACTTTGTCGTCTTTTGCCCTAATAATGGCACCGATACCACCATATTGTCCTGTAGTCATGAACCGATAATCTTCAATATCACTTTCGGGAATATAGTTGGTGTAAGGGTCTAATCCTTCCAGCATTGCCTCAATGCCATTTTTCATAAAATCACCTGCATTGATTTCATCCACATAATAGAGGTTGAGCTCTTTGAATAGGGTAGAAAAAATATCGAGGTTTTTGGATATTTCGAAGTATTGGTCATCGATACGGTTAGCCGAAATCAATAGGACCGGAACGGCTATTACACCGATAAGCCAAAGTTTGGTTTGAAGAAGAAATTTTTTCATAGATAAACTTCCGAAAGGCGAAAATACAACTTTAGAGGGGCCATTTGGAAGTAGATTTTTGAAAAAGTAATGGCTTTACTTTTTTTAACGTTGCCTATCTTCTACCACACAACGTTTCAGATCGGGCAAGTTAAGCGGATTGTTGGGCAATTGTTTGACCCGTTTATTCAAAAACCTCAAGGATTCATCGTAATACAATACTACCATTGGAGCCTGTTCCAGGGCTAAACTGTCCAATGCAGCATACATTTGTTCACGTTTTTGATCTGAAACCTCCTGCAAAGATGCTTGGTAAATCCGGTCGAAATCAGGATTAGAAAACAAGGTATAATTGGGCCCGTTAGGAGTAAAATTAGGAGAATAGAGTAAAGAAAGATAGTTTTCAGCATCCGGGTAATCAGCTACCCAAGATTTTCGGAAAAACGGCGCTTGGCATTTGGCCACTAACTCCCCATGGGTTCCAGGAGGATTGACTTCCAACTGAACCAAAATTCCAATTTCATGAAGCTGGTGCTGAATAAACTCACAAAGATCAGCATATTGAGCTGTAATGTACAATTTTACAGGTTGAGGATTTTTCAAATAGCCTGACTTTTGAAGCAGTTCCTTTGCCTTGGCAGGATTATAGGAATACCCGGAAATTCCATCTTTTCGGTTTTTATATAAAGAAGGGGGAACCAAACCGTTCTCGCCCGGAATGCCAATGTTATTTCGCAAATAATGAATCATTTTTTTTCGATCCAGGGCGTAATTAACTGCTTGACGAAAAAAGAGATTGGTTACCGGACTTTGATAGGCCTCTCGAGCAGTGTCTGAAACAAGAAACCCAAGGTATTCGGTGTTAAGAAATGCTGACCGTTTGAGATAAATCCTATCCCTGAATTCCGGTTTTAATTCACCTGAACGAGTGAGGATGGCATCTTTGTAACTTCCATCATCCAATCCATTTAAGAAATCTGTTTTTCCTTGTACGAATGACATAAAGGAAGATTGGGCATCGCTGACAAAGGTGATGGAAACCGCATCCAAATAGGGCAATGCTTGGTTGTGTTCATCTCGTTCAAAGTAATCGGGATTTTTATGAACTACCAACTTAACGCCTTCCTTCCAAATAAATAACCGGAAAGGCCCGGTTCCAACCGGATGCATTCGAAAATCTTTTCCATATTTTAGTACAGCCTCCTTAGGTACCACAGAACAATAATGCATGGCCAACATTCCAAGAAAAGGAGGAAAGGATTTTCGGAGCCGTATAATCAATACAGAATCATTCGGTGCCTCCAATGCCTTTTCAAGGTTCTCCTCCAAATTGGAAAACACCCATTTACCCGGTGAGGCAATAGTAGGGTCGAGAATTCGGCGAAAGGAATAAACAAAATCGCCAGCATTTACCTTTCGACGTTGTTGATCACCAAAACAAGGATCGGAATGAAAGAAAACATCGTTTCGAAGCAAGAAACGATACGTTTTTCCATCCTCAGAAATGGTCCATGATTTTGCAATGGCCGGGCGAACCTGTAAATTAGAATCTAATTGTACTAAGCCATTGAACAATAAATTAATCCCCCAGGTATTTGACATACTTCGTGCATAAGCCGGGTCAAGGGAAGTAATACCTTTAGGTTCGTTGTACCGGAAAACTTTCTTATCTGAAATGGAATTGCGCTCCTTACATGAAAAAAGGAGAAGTAACCCAAGCCAAAAGATTGTATGCCGCATCGGGACAAAAATAAAGGGAAGTATGTACCTTTGTTCAACGGCATGCTCTAACTAATGAGCTGTTTTTCAACCATAAATTATGCGCTATTTTTTCCTTTTTTGTTTATTGGTGATTGTTCAACCCTTGTTTTCACAAGAGTATGATTTTGAAAATGTGGGATTGTATGGTCATTGGGATAATCCAGATATTGTACCGGAGCCACAACTTGGTATTCGATACAATGGTTGTTTTGGTTGGGAAAATCCACAATCCGGCCGGCGGTATGCGATAATTGGATCATCGCGGGCTACCCACGTTATTGAAGTTACCAACCCCAATCAATTGGAATTCAAATGGGAAATTCCCGGTTCCCGAATAAACTGTATTTGGAGAGAAATTAAAACCTACAAAAACTATGTTTACATTGTTAGTGATGACGGGTATCCCAATAAATTTCAAATCGGTGATTTAAGTTATTTACCTGATTCGGTTCATTTGGTGCATAACAGTGATAGTATTTTTGCCAGAACACATACCATTTTTATTGATGGTAATAAATTGTATTGCGCCAGTGTGCATTCGGCTGGCCAAAATGCCACCTACTCGGCAATGAATGTATATTCCTTAGCCAATCCGGAAAAACCGTTATTGCTTCGTCGTTTGGATGAAGATTTCCCAAACATTAGTCAGGTACACGATATGTGGGTGAGAAATGATACCATTTTCGCTTCCTCTGCTTACCAGGGTTTGTCCATTCTGAAGTACGATAGTATCCAAAACAGATTTAGTCTGATAACCACACTTTCCGTATATGACCATGCAGGTTACAACCACAGCTCCACCTGGTCAAAAGATGGGAAAACCCTAGTTATGATGGATGAAGTTCCGAATAGCCTTCCAGCGAAGGTTGTCAATGTGGAAGACATCACCCAACCTTATGTTACTGCATACTTTAACAGTTCCGACTCTACCACTCCACACAATCCATATTTTATTGGCGATTCTAAAATTTGTGTATGTTCAAACTATGAAGATGGCACGCAAATTTACGACATGTCCAATCCTTCCAATCCGGTCAGGCTGGGTTATTTTGACACCCATTGGCAAACAACTCCGGCAACTAATACAGGCGATTACCGAGGAAATTGGGGGGCGTACGTGGATTTCGAAGATGGTCTGGTTGTAGCATCCGACATGCAAAATGGGTTGTTTTTACTAGATATTCGTCCCTGCTTATCAGGTATCTCATCCAAACAAACGGTTTTGAAAAACGCTTGGCCCAATCCTACTTCCAACTATCTTCAACTTCCATTGGAAATTACCAACCCATTTAGCGAATGGAAACTTAGCAATTACCTAGGACAAAAAGTTCTATCAGGATGGATAAATGCAGACGGACGCTTGGATGTAAGTGCAGTGCTTCCCGGAATTTACACCTTAGAACTTAGCGGAAATTTCTCGAATTTGAAATTTCGGGTGGTAAAAAATTAATAGCATAGCTTTTACTCTTCTGCCAATGACTTGGAAATGAAAAGGAAAATTACCACTTCTATTCCATCCAGAATGCTCCAATCTAAATTATCTCAAAATCTGCAATAGAATTCTATTTCGGATTGTAATCACTTCAAATACAAGGATTTCAGAACGATTTCTATTTCAGAATTTTGGGGTTATAAAACAGTTACAGTACCCGATTTGGATGTGGAATTTCCATTGGGATATTTAACTTCAATGTGGTACACATACAAGTCAGATTTCATGGTTCCTTTGTATGATCCATCCCAGCCATCGTCAATATCATCTGCTTTAAAGATTTGCTCACCCCAACGATTGAAAATACGCATGGTAAAGGACTTAATTCCCGGTGGGGCATAAGCCTTAAACACATCGTTCTTTCCGTCTCCATTGGGTGAAATGGCATTGGGAACCCAAATAACATTTTCTAAAATTCGAATATGAACGGTATCATAAGCAATACAACCGGAGGTATCCATTACCTGAAGCACAATATCCGTTTCATTTCTGACCTGTCCGGTAATTTGATGGCAGGTATCGCATTCGTTTAAATAGGCCGGTTCCCATTGGTAAGTATAACCTGGGGTACCTCCTGAAGCAATGCCATCAATCTGAAATTCTTCCATGGGTAAAATATCATTTTCTGATTGAATTTCAGCTACCACTTGAGAAGGTTGTGAAATACCGGTTACCAAATCCAATTCACAGCCATTTCTATCCAATACACTAACCGAATATATTCCTGCAGGAATATTAAAAATGGCAGTTTCTGTGGATCCGGTGCTCCATAGTATGGAATATTGTTCCGTTCCACCTTGCAAACTTAATTCTACGCTACCATCGCTATACCCATAACAACTTACATCCTGGTATGAAAGATTTCCAAGGAGTTCCTCAGGCTGAACCAGGGTGACTGTATCTCTTAAAAAACAACCTTGTGCATCGGTAACAACAACCCAGTAAATTCCGGCAGGTACACCGGATAAAGAAGAAGTACTTGCTCCAGTGTTCCACAAGTATGAAAACGGACCGGTGCCCCCGGTTACGGATGCTGTTACTGTACCATCGGCAAAACCGAAACACGAAATATTGGTCGAATCAAGACTCAAATCAACGGCTGTTGGTTGATTTACTGTTTGAGTTGTACCGGTTGTACAACCATAACCATCGGTAACAACTACTGAATAAGTTCCTGCTGCAACATTAATAATATCCTCTGTTTGGCTATTATTTGACCATTGGAAGGAATAGGGTAAACTTCCACCTTGAACCAAAATATTTACAGCACCATTGGATTGTCCGTAACAACTGGCATCTGTTACAATCACAGAAGGTATTTCAAGTAATGCCGGCTCAACAATATCTAAACCTATCATGGATTGACAACCATTGGCATCAACTACTTGAACGTCGTAATGACCCATCGGCAAATCACTTCTGGAAGCAGCATCCAAGGCATCAAACCAAATGAACTGGTAGGATGGGGTTCCTCCACTTGCGGAAACCTGAGCAGAACCATCTGACAGCCCGAAACAAGTCACATCTGAGGTGGCATCTAAGGCTCCAATCACCGGTGTAGGTTCAGAGATGGAACCTGAAACAGTAGTTTGGCATCCATTCGCATCTGTTATGGAAGCCATATAGCTTCCAATACTTAAATTGGTTTCCATCAAACCGGTATTGCCACTTGGCCAGGAAACCGAATAAACAGGCGTTCCTCCGTTGATTTGAATGGTAATACTTCCATCTGAACCTCCGTTGCAACTTACATCCGAAATGGCAGAAACTATGGCATCCAATTGGGTTGGTTCAACAATAAGATCCTGTGCTGTAGCAATACATCCCATGTTATCTGTGGCATTCACAGAAATAGGACCGGCAGGTAATTGAGTAGCAGTATTTCCCTGATCTAAATTACTCCAAACCAAACTAACCGGGGAAGTTCCACCTTGGGTTGTAGCGCTTGCTGTTCCATCACTTCCACCAAAACATGAAACTGCCGTGGTGTTTGATACCACTACCTGGAATAAAGCAGGCTCACCAATAGTAACCTGAGCAGTAGCTATACAACCTAAATTATCTGTAATAGTTCCGGTATAAATCCCGGCAGCGAGATTGATTGCCTGAAAACCTACAGCTCCATTTGACCAGTTAAAAGAATAAGGAGGAGTTCCACCTGAACCCGAAAGTTCTGCTAGCCCATCGGAATAGCCAAAGCAAGAGGCATTGGTAAAGGAAGGTATGCTTGCCTGAACCAAGGTAGGCTCTGAAATTGTAGCAGAATTCGTGGAGGTACATCCATTTGCATCAGTAGCAGTAACAGTGTAAGTGCCTGCACTTAAATTGGAGGCTATGTCCAATGGGTCTCCATTGGTCCAAACATAGGAATAATTTGGGGTACCTCCTGATGCTAATGCGGTTGCACTGCCATTATTACCACCATTGCACGATACATCTGTTGTTGCTGTTATTGCAACTGAAAGTTGAGTTGGCTCAGTGATGGTAGTTGAAATGGTTATTGTGCAGCCATTGTTATCAACAAGGGTAGAAGTTACAACCCCAGCAGAAAGGTTGGTAGCAGTAATGATATTGGTTTGTCCATTACTCCAGGTATTGGTATAGGGAGGTGTGCCTCCGCTAGCAGCTCCGGTAGCTGTGCCATCGCTTCCTCCAAAACAAGATACGTTGGTAGTGGAAGCAATGGAATGTTGCAAAACTGTTGGTTCCGTAATAGTAATAGTTTCAGTTGCTGTGCAACCATTACCATCAGTTGCTGTAATGGTAAATGTTCCTGCTGCTAAATTGGATGCTGTGGAGGTAGTATTTCCATTTGACCAAAAGTAGCTTACACCTGCCACTCCTCCGGTAACCGAGGCAGAAGCTGTTCCATCGTTTCCTCCATTGCAGGATACATTGGTAGAACCAGGAACACTTACTACAAACAAAGCAGGTTGGTTGATAAGAGCTGAAGCCGTAGTTTGACACCCATTGGCATCCACAACTGTTGCAATGTAAGTTCCTGCCGATAAATTGCTAGCCTGAGCCAACAAATCTCCGTTTGACCATGAATAGGAATAAGGTGGCAAAGCTCCTGAAGCATTTACCAATGCAGTACCATCGGCCAATCCAAAACAGCTTACATCGGTGGTAGATTGAATAGTTGCCACTAACAAGGTGGGTTCGGTGATGGTGGTAGTAGCAGTTGCTACACATCCCAACCCATCCGTTGCAGTTACGGTAAAGGTTGTGGCATTCAGATTGGACGCCTGATCAATGGCATCACCATTCGACCATGAATAACTATAAGGCAAGGTGCCACCGTTAGCTTGCGCCAAGGCCGTTCCATCATTCCCTCCAAAACAACTCACCGGAGTGGTGGAAAGAACAGAAACCGATAAAACCGTCGGTTCTGTAATATTTACTGTTGCAGTGGCTGTACATCCGTTGGCATCAGTAACAGTAGCCGTATAAGAACCCTGACTTAAACTTGTAGCCTGGCTGCTATTTCCGCCATTTGACCAGGAATAGGTATACGGTGCAATTCCGCCGTTTCCTGCTACGGTTGCAGAACCATCATTTCCTCCGAAACAAGAAACATTCGTTGAAGTAGTGATGGTAGCAGTTAATACGCTTGGTTCAGAAATGGTGGTGGAAATAGTGGCTGTGCATCCATTACCATCTGTGGCAGTAAGAGTATAGTTTCCTGCAGTTAAGGAAGCCGCATTGGAATTCGTTGTCCCATCCGACCACAGATAGCTAACCCCGGCTACTCCACCCACAACCGAAGATTGAGCACTTCCGTCGTTTCCGCCAAAACAGGAAACAGGAGTTGTGGTTGGGATGGATACGACAAACAAAGGTGGTTGATTAATTAATGCCGTTGCAACTGTTGAACAACCATTTCCGTCGGTTATGGTAGCAGTATATGATCCGGCAATTAATGCTGTTGCTTGTGACTGAACGTCTCCATTGGACCAGGAATAGGCGTATGGTAAAGTTCCACCATTGGCTGAAACAGTAGCACTTCCATCAGCATAGCCAAAACAGGAAACATCAACTGTTGAAACAACGCTTGCCACTACCTGAGTTGGTTCTGTAATGGTAGTATTGGCTGTTGCAGTGCAACCTTTACTATCGGTTACTGTTACCGAAAAGCTTGTTGCATTCAAACTGCTTGCAGTGGCTGTATTATCGCCATTTGTCCAGGAATAGGTGTAAGCCGGAGTTCCCCCGCTTGCCTGAGCTGTTGCAGTGCCATCATTTCCTCCAAAACATGAAACTGCTGTAGTTGTTGGAATAGTCACACTCAGTAAACTTGGTTCAAAAATGCTTGCGCTTGCTGAACTTAAGCAACCATTAGCATCTGTTACGGAAACAGTATAGTTGCCTACACTGAGGTTGGCTGTATTTGCGGCGCTGATTCCATTTGGCCATTGGTAGGTGTAGGGCGCAGTACCACCGTTGGCAGTGGCACTTGCAGTTCCATCATTACCACCAAAACAGGAAACATCGGTAGTAGAAACGATTGAGGCAATTAATTGAGTAGGTTCAGTTATTGTCGTGGAGGCAGTTGAACTACATCCATTGGCATCTGTAGCTGTGATGGTAAAGGTATTTGCCGGTAAACCTGTGGCAGTTGCTGTGGTTGCTCCATTATTCCAGGAATAGCTATATGGATTAATCCCACCATTGGCAATTGCTGTTGCGGTTCCATCCGAACCACCAAAACAAGAAACAGGCGTTGAAGCGGAAATTGAAACCGAAAAGGCACTGGGTTGAATAATAGTAGCCACGGCGGTAGTACTGCATCCATTGGCATCTGTTACTGTAGCTGTGAAACTTCCAATGCTCAAGTTGGATGCTGTTGCCGTTTGGTCTCCGTTAGTCCATGAATAGAGGTAACCAGGTGTTCCCCCCGAAGCACTTACTGTCGCTGAACCGTCACTTCCTCCGGAACATGCAACATCGGTTGTTGAAACAATAGTAGCAACTACCTGTGTTGGCTGTTGGATGGTAATGGATGCTGTTGCGGTGCATCCTTTGCTATCTGTGGCAGTTACTGTATAGCTTGTCGCAGAAAGATTATTGGCTATTGCGGTATTACTTCCGGATGTCCAACTATAGCTGTAAGGGCTTGTTCCTCCGGAAGCCAAAGCTGTAGCCGACCCATCATTTCCTCCATTGCAACTTACCGGTGTATTAGCCGGTACACTTACACTTAAAACGCTTGGTTCGGTTATGTTTATGGAAGCGGTACTGGTGCAACCTTCGGCATCTGTTACGGTTACGGAATGCAATCCTGCCTGAAATCCGGTGGCACTAGCCTGGTTCCCACCATTATCCCAGGAATACGTATATGGAGCTGTCCCTCCTGAAGCTGTTACTGTGGCTGTACCATCGTTGCCGCCGAAACAGGAAACCATGGTGCTGGAAGTGATTGAACTTGTTAGTTGAGTAGGTTGTGTAATGTTCACCGTATTGGTGGCTGTACAACCATTCGCATCCGTGGCGGTTACCGTAAAACTACCTTGTGTAAATCCAATTCCGGTGGCCAAATTACCTCCACCGCCGGTCCACGAGTAGGTATAATTTGGAGTGCCTCCTGATGCTAGTGCAGTAGCAGTTCCGTCGTTCCCTCCAAAACAGGAAACAGAGGTATTAGATGGAATTGCTACTGTTAATAGGGTGGGCTGAGTTACAGTGGCTGAGGCAGTTGCAGAACATCCGTTTTGGTCTTGCACCTGCACAGTATAACTGCCTGCTATCAATCCACTTGCCAACGAAGAAGTGGAAACATTTCCTTGCCATGAATAAGTATATCCGGGAGTTCCTCCTGATGCTATAACACTCATACCTCCATTGCTTCCTCCATTGCAACTTACTGCAGTTGCAGAGGCTGAAAGGGTTAATAGGCCAGGTTGGGTTATGGTAAAATTTTTAGTTATTTGACAACCATTGGCATCACTGATGGTGCAAACATAATTTCCTTGACACAAACCGGTTGCACCTGCATTTGTTCCGCCTGAAGGAGACCAGGAATAGGTGAATGCCCCGGTTCCTCCGCTTGGGGTTACAGAGGCTATTCCATCACATACACCGTTACAACTTACATTGGTTTGTGTTTGGGTTGCCGATAGAGCAGTTGGCTGGGTAATGGTTAAAGTTTGCGTTGTTGTACAATTATTTGCATCGGTTATGGTGCAGGTATAGGTCCCTGTTGCCAGGTTGGCTGCTGTGGCTGCTGTACCACCGGATGGAGACCAGGAGTATGTATAACCGGGAGTTCCTCCGGAAGCTACCACTGTGCCACTTCCATTGTTTCCGCCATTGCAACTGACATTGGTTTGTGAATTGGTAGCCGAGAGTGCAGTAGGTTGGCTAATTGTAAAATTCTTTGTGATGGAACAACCTACACCGGTAGAAATGGTACAGGTATAGTTTCCCGGACAAAGACCGCTTGCTGTTGCACTACTCCCTCCTGATGGTGACCAGGAATAAGTATAACTTCCACTTCCTCCCGATGCTGTTACCCCGGCAGTTCCATTACATCCCCCAAAACAACTAACATTGGTAAAGGTTTGAGTGGCGGTAATTGCAGTGGGCTCCGTTATTGTTACACTGGCAGTATTGGAACAACCATTAGAGGCTGTGGCTGTAACAGTATAGGTTCCGGCACTCAAATTTGTAGCGGTTTGGGTGGTTTGTCCACCCGGACTCCAACTATAAGTGTAAGGACCAGGCTGACCGGAAGGATTGGCAGTAGCAGTTCCATTATTCCCCCCATTGCAAGTTACATTGGTTTGGCTTGTACCCACCGTTAAACTTGCTCCGGAATTAGGAATGGTCACAGTTTTTACTACCGGCACTGTACATGACAATTGGTCATTAATTGTAACGTTGTAAGTACTTCCAGGACAAAGATTGGAAATGGTTTGAGTAGTTTGTCCATTGCTCCACAGGTAGGAATAGGGAGGCAATCCGCCACTGGCGTTTACAGTAGCTGTTCCCGTGCAACCACAAACAGGTGCAGTTACTGAAGTTGTTGCCTGTAATGGATTCGAACATTGAATAAAATCAATAAACACGCCTGAATCGTAGGCCCAATCATAAGAATCGGCAATGGCAATTTTAAAATGGTAGGTGGCGCAGGGACAAAGGGTTACCGTTCTGGTAAGGGTGGTGGTTATACCATCGTATTGTATGGATGAACCTCCGGAATTATTTACGTAATAAGCACTGTTGTTCCATTGATTCACATTATCAATGGTAACAGTGGTAGTATTATTTGGCAGCGTAGCAACATTGGTATTATTGTAGGCAGGTCCGGAGCAATTAGGTCCTGGTCCGGTTATAAAAAAACCAAAGGCATCATTGTAATTGGAACTTACATACTCAGGATATTCATCTGACCCGAATACAAATCGAATTTGCAAAGAATTACATTGGGGAGTAAGATCAAACTCCATAATACAAACATCCCTATTTGCCCTGTTGTCAATAGAAAGCAATTGCGCATCATTATAAACCGTACCAAAAGCTCCAGAAATACCGGTTGAAGTATTGGGACCAATAGCATTAGTGGCATAACCTGAAGTAAGAATAATTCCATTTTGCATGGACAAACTACCACCGGAGTTGGTAAAAGTTCCGTAGGCCTGTGCATTGCAATTAATATTGAAATTGGTAACTGTTAATCCCTGACCCGCGAAGGCAGAAATTAACTGAGCCGGAGTAGAGCCCGGACTTATGACCAATTGAGCTTGATTCCGGAAGGGTAGAAACAGGCAAAAAACAAGCACCCTCCAGATAAATATCCTTCGGGTCGACGCTATCGATCGTTTTATTTTTTGCAGCATTTTATGGTGAAACGCACAATAATAAGGATTTTCCAACAAAATCCTGTTAATTTTAATTGAAAAAAGTCAAAAAAGTTTCATTGGTCGTTGTTTTTTGCTGATTTTCTTCCTAGGTTTGTTGAAAATTTTTTCAATGGATTCTTCAAAAAATCGCACCCTGCCCATTTTATTGCTTCTCTTACTCCTAGGCTCTCTTGGAGTAAATTTCTACCTTTTTCAAAAGAACCAGGTTACTGTCCAAAACGACTCAGTGAAAATCGACAGTTTAGTTGCCGTTAGGGTCGAAATTTCCAATGAGCTTTCTCAAACAAGTTTAGACCTCAATAAATACAAAGGACTTTCCGAAAAAATGGATAGCCTTTTGTTAATGGCTAATGCCAAAATTGGTGAAAAAGAAAGCAAAATTCGCCAACTGATTGCCACCGAGAAAAACCTGGTAGAACTCAATAAAAAGTTAAAAGCCGAATTGGAAGAATTGAAACAACTAAAAGATTCCTACCTTGAATCCATTGACCAATTATTGAAAGAAAATGACCAATTAAAATATGAAAACAAAGCCTTAAACAATTCTCTCAATGAAGTAATTACCGAAAACCTAGATTTGTTTAAAAAGGTAAAAACTGCCGAAAACCTGAAAGCTGAATACATCAAAGTGGGTATCTCTAAACGCAAAGGAAACGGCAAATACGTGGAAACCCTCTTAGCAAAACGTACCAATAAAATTGAAACTTGTTTCAGCATCCTCGAAAATAAAATTGCTCAGGTTGGTAACAAAAACGTGTATCTACGAATAATCACTCCCGATGGATTGCCTCTTGGAAATCGTAGCGGCGGCTCAGGTTCTTTTAAATTAGCCGGAAGCAATGAAGAAGTCCTTTACACCGCTATGCAGGAAGTAAATTATGCCAACGAGAAAGTTGACATTTGCCTGGTGTACGAAGAGCAAGACCGAGTTTTTGCCTCCGGAACCTATATCGTTGAAATTTATATCGATGGAGTTCCTGCAGCGGCATCCAGCTTTACCTTGAAATAGACCATTCAACCATTCCATAGGGTGTTCGGATTTAACTTCGAACACCTTTTTTTTTGAACCTATTAATTTACTTTGGCGGGCCCCTTCCGCCCATACAACCCTGTGCAATCCCTAATTTATCGGCAAAGGGCGTTCAGGTCACGCTATCGCCTGTAGTCCTCGTCCCCCTAGGCTATCGCCGTCGGGTTACTGTGGGCTACTTGGCTCTATCGTTGCCCGAGGGTGCAAACCCAAACGGTTTACATTGGGCCTGAGAAAAAAACATTCAAACCATTTATCACGTACTTGTCATTTATTCACTTCGTTTCAAATGACAAGTGCGGTAGAATGTGGGAAGATTTGGTTAACCCCAAGCTAGTGATAGTTTGGTTTTCTTGCCAATTTAGGAATATGCCGAGGATACATTATGTTCTCTCGGTAAAGATTACTTGAAAACCATCCTAATACTTGTCTCGAAACCTAGTATAAAATTTCTAATGGCAATTTTGGGTTGAATTTCCATGAACTCCTTGAATAGGCTAACTAGATACAGTAATTAGTATGGACAAAATTAACCCGGATAGGTTGCGCGTCGGGCAACGA
>JAIBAJ010000095.1 GCA_019695265.1 Bacteroidia bacterium
ACCTACATTGTAAAATACACCTTGTTTTACGAGTATATCGGATGGGTAAATATCGAAAACCAGGCCAAAACCCAGGCTAGAGAATACCTGTTTACTTAACTGAACGGAAACTATTCCCTGTACCGGAAAATTGAATGAAATGGTTCGGTAATCAATAAAAGTAGTAAGGTTGTTGGTGTCAACTACTTTCATGGAATAAACGCGTCTAGTGTAGTTTAATCCGGCTTCCATAGAAAGTAATTTGGTAAAACTTCGGCGTATCACCGCACCGGCTGAATAAGATATTTTTGGATTAATAGTGAAGTTGACTCCTGCCGTATCGAAAGGAATGCTTCCATTTCCAAAAGTTTTACTGGGGAAAATGGGACGAATGGAGAGTCCACCGGTAATGGATTTGTAAGGGTTTAAATCTTGTCCTTGCGGATTGTTTTGCTGGTCTTGTGCATTGGCAAAACAAAACCAACCACTTAACAAGGTTATGGATAAAATCCTATGGAAAATGGTTGGTTTCATTGAATATTTCCTGTAAAATTAATTTTTGGAAGGAAATTAACTTACTAAATTATTCCAAAAATTTCAATTGTAGGCTAGGAGGGAGGTGCTACTTAGCTGTACCAACGGCCCTGTATTCGCGAATTACAACCACTTTTACCTGTCCGGGATAGGTCATTTCATTTTCTATTTTCTGAGAAATATCAAATGCTAACATACCGGCTTGCTGATCGCTCACTTTTTCACTTTCTACAATTACTCTTAATTCTCTACCGGCCTGGATGGCGAAGGCTTTGTTTACACCGGGATAAGTAATAGCTAAATCTTCCAGGTCTTTAATTCGTTTGGAATATGCTTCTGCAATTTCGCGGCGTGCACCCGGGCGAGCCCCGGAAATGGCATCGCAGATTTGGATGATTGGAGAAATGTCGAATTTCATTTCCATTTCATCGTGGTGAGCACCAATGGCGTTTACAATTTCAGGTCTTTCGTTGTATTTCTCGGCTAATTGTGCTCCGTAGATTGCATGAGGAATGCCATTGTCTTCTTCGGAAACTTTTCCGATATCATGCAATAATCCGGCGCGTTTGGCAGCTTTGGCATTCATACCCAATTCACCTGCCATTACCATACATAAATTGGCAACTTCGCGGCTGTGTTGTAATAGGTTTTGTCCATAGGATGACCGGTATTTCATCCGACCAACCATTCGAATGAGTTCATTGTGTAATCCATGAATTCCCAAGTCGATGCAAGTGCGTTTTCCGGTTTCAAAAATTTCATCTTCCAGTTTTTTTCTGGTTTTTTCAACAATTTCTTCGATTCTGGCCGGGTGAATACGTCCATCGGAAACCAATTGGTGTAAAGAAAGTCGGGCAATTTCTCTTCTTACCGGATCGAAGCAACTGAGTATGATAGCTTCCGGGGTGTCATCAACAATAATTGAAACTCCGGTTTCTTCTTCAATTTTACGTATGTTTCTACCTTCACGACCAATGATACGGCCTTTAATTTCATCGTTTTCAATATTAAAAACGGTTACTGCATTTTCAACGGCACTTTCATGAGCAACCCGTTGCATGGTTTCCACAATAATCTTTTTCGCTTGTTTGTCGGCAGCTATTTTGGCATCATCCATTACCTCTTTGGTAAACTGCATGGCCTTTGTTCTGGCTTCATTTTTCAATGATTCCACCAATTCCGACATGGCTTGGTCTTTGGATATTCCGGCAACTTTTTCAAGAACTTCCACTTGTTTGTGGTGAAGTTTTTCCAGTTCTTCATTTTTGCGCTTGTTGGCTTCGATTTGTTGAGCTAGTTGTTCCTTGTGTCGGTCGTAATCTTGTTCTTTTTTCCTTACTTCTTCCAGCCTTTGATTTAAGTTTCCCTCTTTTTGCTTAATGCGATTTTCGGCTTGGGATATTTGGGAGTTTTTTTCTGCAATGGTTTTTTCGTGCTCCGATTTAAGTTGAAGGAATTTTTCCTTTGCCTGAAGCATTTTTTCCTTTTTAACTACTTCACCTTCTGCTTCCGCATCTTTTAAAATTTGGGCAGCTTTACCGTTAAGGGCTTTTTTCTGATAAACAATGGTTCCGGCAACACCGGCAATGGCAGCGATTAGAGCAATTACTAAATAAATTAAAATGGTCATTTTTTTGCGGTTAAACTATTGGTTTAGGCCGCAGCATGACAATTTCAACATTAAGAATTTCAAGAGGCTAGAGCTTGGGAAAGTTTCTGATCAAGTTTCTTTAGCAAATCAATGGCTTCTGTATTGGCAACCTGTTGATTGCTTTCGGTTTCCTTCTTTCCATTTCCGGTATATTGCATCTCCAGAGCGAGTTGCAAGGATGTCATGGCTAATAAATCCTGATAATCCCTTCCCGGATACCTTCCTTCATACACAAAGAGCTTCTCATCAATAAGCGATTGAGCGGATTTTACTTTCTGCTCTTCACTGCTATCAATGGTTAAAGGATAGCTCCTGTTTCCTATATTCACCTGTTTCTGAACTGGTGGCATGAATGCTGGGTAGTTTAGTTGGATAAAACTGCTAATGCTTGATCAATCTCTTTTACAATTCCGTCTATTGTTTTCTTAATGCTTTCGGTGTCAGCCTTGGCAAAATTTTCGGGTGCGCCGGAATGAACAGAATGTTGTACTATTCCTTCAGATTCTAATTGAGCATTCTTTTCTCTAAGGGTTTGATTCTCAGAAGTTAAAGAAGAATTTTCCTTCTTCAAAGCTTCTAACTTTTCTATCAATAGGTCTGTCTTTTGCTCAACGGCAGATAGCCAATCGTTCAGTTTTTCCATTGCGCAACAAAAATAGGCAAATCATTGAAAAAAGGAAGAAATAAGTTATTAAACCAAGGTATTTTATGAAATGATGCCATTCTTTCTTTGATTTTTTTTTGCAAAGTGCCAAATACCAATAGGTTAGACCTGCTTTAATTCTGAATTTTTATCCAAATTTTGGTTTGCCAAAACACTCCATTCGATTGAACCGATTATTTTTTTTAAAACTTTTATGCGGGCCCCCTCCGCCCAACATCCTATTGCTTATTCCCCCAAAAGCCTGCACGGGCGTTCGGGTCACGCTTTCGGCTGTAGTCCTCGGCCCACTTGGCTAACGCCGCGTGCGCCTGTGGGCTACTTGCCTCTATCGTTGCCCGAGGCGCAAACCCACCATTCAGCTTTTACTTACATTAGTTAGGGTCTGACGAAAAAGTCAGAAATGCATAATTGGACTAAGGCAGATTTGCTATCAAAAAAAATAGAATTGATATTCTGCCCTTATTCCCCCAATCCATTCTACCTAGGAGGGTTAGGTCTATTTCCAGTTAAACTGATAGCTCAACTTAATTATTATTTCTCTTCCGGGGCCAGGTAATGGACTATATCCGGAATTGTAGGCCTGTGGGAATTTAAAGTTTACTCCTAAAATATCGTAAACTCCTGCACCAATAGTTAAACCTTTGGTAAATGCATTGTTGTAATTCAAATAGGCATTCAACAACACACAAGGAGCATAAGAAGCATCACTTCCGTCCGGATTATAATAATAACGAGTACTATAGAATATCCCGGAAGGATTAAAATAAAAGTTTGGAATAATTTTAATGGATCCCTTAAGTTTAACAGTATGATTCGCAAAGGCCGGATAAGCAGAAATAGAAGAATCTGCGAATTGAAAAATGGGAACGTTACTTTTTAAGATGTTGTAATAGGAATAGGAAAGAGAAAGAAATCCAAAATTATCCTTGTATTTAAGTTCGGTTTCTACACCATACGTTCCTGATTTTGAAAAATTATAGAAATTTTCAGTCACACCATTTTGAAAATACGCAATGGAGTTCTTTACTTTCATATAATACAGGTTAGCATTCCACTGAAGTTTCTTGGCAATGGTTAAACCAACTTCTAACTCTCCCACATGAACTAATTCAGGTTTAATCGCCGGATTCACCTGCAAATTATAAATAGTAGGAGCTTTAAAGGCCATAGAATAGAGCAACTTAGCGTGGAAAACTCCAAAAATTCCGGTTAAAGCAGCCCTTGGAACTAAAACCGGTTCGAATAAATTATGCCAATTATACCTCAATCCTAAAACTCCGGAAATATGTTTTGTTTTAACCGATCCTTGAAGATATCCGGCTAAATTGATGTAATGAACAGAGGATTGGCCATTGGTAAACACCATGTAAGGATCCTTGGTCAAAAACCTGGAGTTGTCCTGGAAAATTTCGGCACCGGCCAATAAGTTGAAAACTTTCCAAGGTTGATAGTCGAGCAGCAAACGTCCGGAATATCGAGTGTTGAATACATTGGTATAATGGGTGGTATCACCATCTAATTCATTGGATGAATTCCATGGCTTTTGAGCTTTGAAATTAAAGCGAGGAATTATCTTGAACTTATCGTTTACTTTGATGTTGTATTGCAATCCTACTAAATGAGACTCGAAGTTAAAATCCAATGAGCGTTCGGTTACATTCACAACATAATTATCATAGATATACCTTACATCCAAACCTTTGTATTTTAAACCTACATTGGCATACATGTTTTTTATTTTAGAACTGTCAGCATAATCCAGATTGGTTACAGAATCTATCGGGATCAGCCTGTCACTCATGATACCTGAATTATAACTTAAACTGGCACTAAGATTTATTCCATTTTCAAATTGTTGGCCAAAACTGGCAGTTCCGTTGATTCTTCCAAAATGTCTTTCAAGCTGGCCATAGTTAAAATGAAGACTACCGCCTTTCAGTTCTTTACCCGTTTTCGTGATGATATTTATTACGGCCAAAGCTGCACTTCCACCATAAACCACTGAACCCGGTCCTCTGATAATTTCAATTCGTTCTATGTTTTCTATAGGATAATGCTGGGCGAATTGTAAATTGCCATAGCTGGTTTCTTGCAAGGCCTGACCATCAATGGTTAGCAACACTTTACTTTCATGTCCCCAATTTCCTCTAACTCCTAAACCGATAATATTATCCACATCCTGAGCAAAATCAAAACCCGGAACTAGCCGAATAATATCCATCAAATCTCTTGCACCGCTGTTTTTTAGTTCGTCAGCAGAAATTAGGGTAATAACCGCCGGACTTTCTCTTACGGTCAATTCCTTTTCACTAGCAACAGTTACTTTTACTTCCATTAGTTGTTGTAAAGAAAGTAATTCCGAATCCTTGTTTTTCAGAGAGTCCGGATTGTAATTCACCGGTATTTGCGCAAGGATAGGAGCAGGGAACAATCCGGAAAGGATTATTACAACAAAAAGCCAATATTTCTGAATGTTTTTCATTTTATTTGACTATTGTGCCTAAGACTAATAAGTCGGTTGCGATGTTCATTCCTTTGGAGGTTATGGTTTTTTCGTTTATCTCAAATCTTAAACGGTCATTATCTATGTAAAAATTGATATCACCCCCCTTCCTGGCATAACCTGTTTTCTCGGTGATAATTAAAATTGGTTTGCCTCCCGTAGCAGTAATTACTTTGTCAAATTGCTTCATTTGGGTGGCAGAAACAAAAATTAAATTGTATGCTCCAAAATTGCTTTCCGGTGTAAGCTTATCTATTTTGAATCCTAAAGTTCCCACCTTTTTACCCGGAGTTATAGTTTGTAGTTCTGAATAAACTACATCATTTCCTAAAATCCCAATGCTAACTACGTCCTTAGCAGCACTTGTAGGCCAATGGATGTATTTGGTAAAATGGTAAATAAACTTGGCATGTATTTTATAGTCTACCTCATTTTCTTGTGCAGCAGGTTTAAATCCAACCAATGGAAGACTAAAAAACAAGAGAAGGAGAATGCCCCTTAATCTGTTATTAAATATGGCTTTTGGGTAGAAATTTGCCATTAACCTTTATTACAGGATTAGGGCTTATACGTCAATAATAATAAAAGTTCCTAAAAAAAAATCGACGTATTCCCCTGGTTAAGAAATACGTCGATAAATAAGAGTTTTTACTAGATTTTATATCTTTTCTCTTAGATTAAAAGTTTAGGAGCCAATAAAGTTTCTTAATGGAGAGTTGGAAATTCTGTCTTGTAAAACTTTCAATTCTCTTTCAAAGGCATCGGCTTGATCGTTTTGTTTGTAAAACCTGGCCAATCTTGTTAATCTAACCAAAACATCCAGGGCCATTTTAGGATCTTCATCTGTTTTCTTCAACAGTTTCGCTTTTAATTCTAAGTAAAATTCCAAATCCTTTTTGTATTGATCGAATAGTTCCTGGTTTATTTTTTTACCTTTTTCAATATTACCGGCTTTGAAATAGGCATCAGAAAGTGCCATGGCGTTGTAGTTATAAGGAATTGAATTAGCCGGCATTTCTTCCAGACAACGATCTAATACTTTTAAAGCACTGTCTTTTTTACCCTCTAAACTTAAACTATTAGCTAGTCGAGCAAATAAGTTTCGGTAGTTTCCGCACATGCGTTCTGTTTCTGCTCCATGGTAAACTTCCGGTGCCTTCATGTTACCCCATTTGAATTTATTCATCATTAAGTCGTACACCTTGGCACTATTAATATAGCCCAATTGACCATCAAATGATTTCCGCAATACCGGAACTAACTTAAATGCAAACCCATCCATTTGGAAGTATTTTTCCAGTCCAATATAGTTTTCTCTGCCAACAGTAATGGCAAAATACACCGGACGTTTCCATTCATTATGGGCTAGAATATCCAAAATCATCAGGGAATTTCGGGTAATTGCATTGCCTTTTAACTCCCAAGTTAATACAGGTAATACTTCCTTTGCCATGCTTTTTTCTACTATTCCATTAGAAACCACCCGATTGGTATCAACCATTAAAGCTAATTTCTTGGTTGGAATGTAATTGTAATTCCCTACCGTGGTTGGAATGGTATATTCTGAACCGTCTTTGGCAACAAATTCATCAATAATCCACTTAACATCCCGATAATCTTTGAATTTTTCATAAACCGGCAATTGCAAACGAGTTTCACCTCTTAATTGATCTTCCTTTAATGAAAAAGGTAAAGCATCACTATCATAGGCTTTTCTACGCATTTGATTGATGTACCAATCCGTGTTTAATAAACTTAAATTAACTACCCTTACATCGGTTCTAACGCCTTCCACATCCTGGGCATACCACAATGGGAAGGTATCATTATCTCCGTTGGTAAATAGAATAGCATTTTTATCGCAACTCTCCAGGTAATTAATTGCCAAATCTCTTGCTGCATAACGATTGCTTCGGTCATGATCATTCCAGCCTTCCTTGGCCATTAAACCCGGAGCTGATATAGCAATTAAACTGGCAGTAACAGCAGCAACCATAGGATTTAATTTGGACGACATCCAATCAAACATGGCAACCACTGCCAAACCTATCCATATCGAAAAAGCATAAAAGGATGCCGCATAGGCGTAATCCCTTTCCCTTGGTTGATATGGGTACTGATTCAAATAAACTACAATAGCCAATCCGGTTAAAATAAATAATAAACCTACCACTATGCTGTCGTTCCTATTCTTTAAATAGTGGTAAACCATTCCAATTAAGCCTAAAATCAAAGGAATGAAGTAGAATTTATTCTTGGCCTTATTCACATCCTGAATAACAGGTAGTTTATCTTGCGGACCTAACCTGGCATCATCAATAAATGAAAAGCCTGAAATCCAGTTTCCATCTGTAATATTTCCGTGTCCCTGAATGTCATTTTGCCTACCTGCAAAGTTCCACATGAAGTAACGCAGATACATATGGCCAATTTGATAGTTGAAAAAGTAACTTAGGTTCTGGCTAAAAGTTGGTTTTCTATCTCCTCGAATTCCTGCAACCTCCTTGTAAACCCTAATATGATTTTTGTCGGTACTGTACATCCTTGGAAAAAAACCGGAGTTCTTTTTATCATATTTGGCCACAGATTTATTTCCAACCTTAACATATTCTCCTTTTTTATCATCCTTGTAATAAATAGGAGCTCCATCTTCTCTTCCTTCCAGTTTGGCATTGTAATACTGACCGTAAAACAAAGGTCTGTCTCCATATTGCTCCCTGTTTAAATAACTCAACAAGGCAAATACATGTTCCGGATTGCTTTCATCCAATGGGGTATTGGCTTTGGAGCGGATAACCGTTTGGGCGTAAGAAGAATATCCAATCATTAAAAACACAAAACATAACAAGGTGGTATTCCATTCCGGCATATTCTTTTCTTTGGTCACTTTTAGCCCATAAATAACCAAACCAATAAGTACCAGGGCATAAATAACTACCCCGGTTCCAAACGGTAAACCAAATCCATTAACAAAAACAAGCTCAAACTTAGAGGCCAACCAAACAACACGCTGTATAATTCCGTATTGAACTACTACCAATAAACCCAGGGAGGCTAACGAGGCTTTAAATAATCCATACCAGGAAAATGGATACTTTTTAAAATAGTAAATAATCACTAAAGCAGGAATGGTCAATAAGTTCAATAAGTGAACCCCGATAGAACATCCCATTAAAAAGGCAATCAAAATTATCCAACGATCTGCATGAGGTTTATCGGCTGCATCTTCCCATTTTAACATGGCCCAAAATACCAAGGCTGTAAAAAACGAAGACATAGCATAAACCTCCCCTTCAACCGCACTAAACCAAAAACTATCTGAAAAAGTATAAGCCAGTCCGCCAACAATTCCGGAACCTAAAATGGCAATGGTTTTGGCCAGGCTGTAGTCATTTTCCGATTTTACCAATAACTTTTTAGCAAATGCAGTAATGCTCCAGAACAAAAACAAAATAGTAAATGAACTGGCCAAAGCACTCATGGTATTAATCCATTTGGCTACCTCAGCAGGGGAGGAGGCAATTAAAGAAAAGGTACGGGCAATAATCTGAAACATGGGAGCGCCCGGTTCGTGACCTACCATTAATTTATACGATGTGGAAATGTACTCTCCACAATCCCACCAGGAAGCAGTTTGTTCTATGGTTGATACATACACATAGGTAGCCAGTAACCACACTAACCAGCCTGTAACATTGTTGAGCAGCTTGTATTCTTTCATTAACTATACAATTGTATTAAAAAAGTTGGCGAATGTACATGAAAAGCCTCGATGTAAACAGAGGCGTTTATAATCCACTAATTCCTTTTTGATAAAGTTCCAATACTTTAAGTTTGAAAACTAAATCAAATTTGGAACGATATAAGTTTACCTCAGCCATGGCCAACCTGGATTTTGAATTGCTGTAATCCATTGCACTTAATGCCCCTGCATTGTATCGTTGTTCAGCATACCTGAAACTTTCTTTCGAGGCTGAAACAGCTTTGGTGCTGGCTTCATATTGCTTCAATGCAGCCTTGGCATCGGTATAGGCTTTTTGGATGTTTTGTTCCAGATTTTGCTTGCGAATAGAGGTAGTTAACTGGGCACTTTCTAATGCAATTTTGGCTCTGTTAATGCCCGTTCTGCTTTGCCTTTGATTGAAAATTGGGATGGTTAAGTTAAATGTAATGTTTTTGTTGATGTTATCGCTGAACTGTTTTCCAAATGGGGTGGTTCTGGTATCATAACTTATTTCAGGTGTAAAAACCGTATCGCCTCCGGAGGTTATTCCACTTGGTGTAAATCCGGTTATGGTTGGTGAACCTACCAACTCTTTGCTTAATCCGGAATATCCGGTACCAATACTTCCACTTAAGGATAAGTTTGGCGATGCAGTTCCCCTGGCAAGTGCTAATTGCGACTTGGCACTCAAGGTTTTTAATTCGGCACTTTTAATGTCGGGTTGAATCGCCACGGCAGATTGGAAAATTCCCTCTGCGGTAGATTGTAAAATGCTTTCTGCCGGTATTAAATTCTCCGGTTTTTCTATCAATAAATCAGCTTGCTCGGTATAATTCATTAATTGGGTCAAATACAAATAAGCCATGGTAACCTGATTCTCGGCCGCTATTACATTGTAATCTTCATTGGCTAATTGACTCTCTATATCGTATTGGTTGCCTATGGCTAATGAACCGGCCTCTACCAATTTCATGGTTCTTTCCTTTTGAGCCAGGGTAATTTCCCTTTGTTTCTTAGAGTTGGTCAAAACTTCTTCAGCCAACAAAATAGAGAGGTAAGCATTGGCCACATTTAAAGCAATGTCTTGTTTTATTTTCTCAACATCCAATTTGCTGGCCTCAAAATCATAATTCCCTTGCCTAATCAGGTTTTGTTGCTGCAAACCATTGAATAAAGTAACCTGACTGCTTAAATAAAAGTTGTTGGAACGTACGGTGCTGTTGGCAAATTGGTTGGTAAAAGGGTCAATCCTTCGTCCAATGTTATAAGCATGCGATGCAAACCCATTCAAATTAGGAGCCATGTTCCAGTAATTCTGATTCTTGGTTAATTCCATATTCTTGGAGTTTAACTGGCTTTGGGCAATGTTGAGGTTGTGCTGGATGGCATATTCAATGCATTGCTGCAAATTCCAAACTTTGTTTTGCGCCTGTGCTCCAAAACTCCAAACTCCTAAAACTCCAACTAATAAAAAGGAAAGAAAATAATTCAAGTGGTAAAATTTTGACAAAAATACATCTTTAGGTTTCCCTTGTGAACGGTGTATCGGAATGATGCAGTAGATATTAGGTGCCTTCAAGTTTAAGTATCAGTTAATCAATGGATTAGTACATAAAATTTGCTTGCATATTTATGATTTTTTAACCCCCAATTACCAACTTAATTCCTTACCGGGGCCTACTAGATACCGCATCGGATCGGGTTAGAGATAAAGCCAATAGGTAGCGCCTCGGGCAACGATAGAGGCAAGTAGCCCACAGGACACCGACGGCGTTAGCCTAGGGGGACGAGGACTACAGCCGATAGCGTGACCCGAACGCCATGCACATTTCTTTGGATTTAGCAAATAAACAATGAGGCGGAGGGGGCCCGCATACCAAGAATTTAGAACATCATCAATTCCTCCTTCCTGCTTTTTATAAAACCCTGCTTCGTTGTTGATGCAATGCTAAAACCTTTGTTGTCTAATCTTCTGAAGCCCAGCCTCCTAAAATGGCATTCACAATGGACAATACGATACTGAAAAACAAGGCCGACCAAAATCCACTGACATGGAATCCATCTACTAGTTTGGAAGCAAGTAAAATAATTATCGCATTGATAACCAACAAAAACAAACCCAGGGTGAAAAAAGTAACAGGAAAAGATAAAAGTACCAAAACCGGTTTTAGAAATACATTCAACAGGGCTAAAACGACTGCAACCACCAATGCAGTTGAAAGGCCATCTATTTTTACCCCAGGCATTAAATAACCTGTAACCAGCACCGAAAGGGCACTTAAAACAATTTGGATAATAAATTTCATAACACCTATCTTATATTGCTGCAATTTGTTGCTCTAAGGAGCTGATTTTTGCCTCGGTATCTTCCTTCTTTTGCCTTTCCATTTGTAAAACTTCGGGCTTGGCATTTTGTACAAAACGCTCATTGGCCAGTTTATTAAGCACCGAATTCAAAAATCCACGGGCATAGGCCAATTCCTGTTCAAGTTTCTTTTTCTCGGCAGCCATATCAATCTTTCCGGTCAAGGGTACGCCATACTCTGTTCCCTTAATTACAAAGGTGGATGCATTGTTGCCTGTAACACTATTGCTAACAATCTCATCCAAGTTGGCGAGCTTCTTAATGATGGGGAAAAAGGCCGATAAATCACTCTCTCCTTTAATATGTAAACTCAAGCCTTCCTTGGGCGAAATCCCTTTTTCATTCCGAATGTTTCTAATTTGACTTATCAAACCTTTTACCAATTCAAAATTTTCTTCCATTCCGGAAGGTGAAACAAACATGGTTGGCATTCTCGATACCGTTACACAATCCAATTCGCCTCTTTCCTTAATTAAGTGATAAATTTCCTCGGTAATAAATGGCATAAACGGATGTAAAACCTTCATTAACATTTCCAAAAAGTTCAAGGTCTTGTCATACGTGGCTCTGTCAATCGGCTCCTGATAACCGGGTTTAATCATTTCCAAATACCAAGAACAGAAATCGTCCCAAATCAATTTGTAAATGATCATCAAGGCATCTGATAATTTATACTGGCTAAACTTATCTTCAATTTCAGCAATGGCAGAATCCAATCGTTCTTCAAACCAGCGAATCGGAATGGTGTTTTGGTACACAGCATCGTTCTTCACCTCCCAGGACTGTATTAAGCGATAGGCATTCCAGATTTTATTGCAAAAATTCCGTCCTTGCTCTACCTGACTTTCATCAAATAGAATATCATTTCCGGCAGGTGAACACAACAACATTCCCATTCTTACCCCGTCTGCACCAAACTTATCAATTAAATCCAATGGATCCGGACTATTGCCCAGCGATTTGCTCATTTTTCTTCCCAGCTTATCCCTAACAATACCGGTTAAATAAACATTGGTAAAAGGTAATTGTCCTCTGTATTCATACCCGGCAATAATCATTCTTGCCACCCAGAAAAATAATATTTCCGGTGCTGTTACCAAATCATTGGTAGGGTAGTAGTATTTAATTTCAGCATTCTCCGGATCTTTAAATCCATCAAATACTGAAATGGGCCATAACCAGGAACTAAACCAGGTGTCAACCACATCTTCGTCCTGCTTAATCTCTTCCGGACTTCCGGTAAATCCGCGGTTTTCAAATTTCCTGATGGCTTCTTCCTTGGTTTTAGCCACTACATAACTTCCATCCGGTGTATACCAGGCCGGAATTTGTTGTCCCCACCACAATTGCCGACTAATACACCAATCTTTTACATTTTCCATCCAATACCGATAGGTGTTCACAAACTTGGCCGGATGAAATTTAATGTTTCCATTAACTACATTCTCCAAAGCAGGTTTTACCAATCCTTCCATCCTTACAAACCACTGAAGCGATAAGCGGGGTTCAATCACTTCATCCGTCCGCTCCGAACATCCTACCTTGTTAGCAATTTCTTCCACCTTAACCAGGTAGTCTTTTTCTTCCAGTTCAACCGCAATTTTCTTCCTAACCGCAAACCTGTCTTCGCCTACATACAATTGGGCTTTCTCGTTTAAAGTGGCATTCGCGTTAAAAATATCAATGGTTTCCAGGTTATGCTTTTTACCCAATTCGTAGTCGTTTACGTCATGTGCCGGGGTTACTTTCAAAGCTCCGGTACCAAATTCCTGGTCTACATATTCATCGGCAATAATTGGAATGGAACGGTTAATTAATGGAACCAAGGCCTTTTTCCCAACCAGGGCACGGTAGCGTTCATCTTCCGGATGCACGCAAATAGCAGTATCCCCTAAAATAGTTTCCGGACGGGTGGTGGCAATCGTAATAGAACCGCTTCCATCTTCCAGCGCATATTGCAAATGATACAATTTCGACCGAACTTCTTTATGATAAACCTCCTCATCACTAACAGCAGTTAATGCCTTAGGATCCCAGTTTACCATGCGGTAGCCACGGTAAATTAAGTCTTTGTTATAGAGGTCAATAAATACATCAATTACAGCCTCCGAAAGCAAAGGTTCCATGGTAAATCGGGTTCTGTCCCAATCGCAACTGGCACCCAATTTTTCCAATTGTTTGAGAATAATCCCTCCATATTTTTCTTTCCAGGCCCAGGCATGATCCAAAAAAGCTTCCCGGCTTAAATCAGATTTTTTTATACCCTTTTCTCGCAATAAATTTACAACTTTAGCCTCTGTGGCAATGCTGGCATGATCGGTTCCGGGCACCCAACACGCATTTTTACCTTGCATCCGGGCTCTTCTAACAAGCACATCTTGTATGGTATTGTTCAACATATGTCCCATGTGCAGCACCCCGGTTACATTCGGAGGTGGAATCACAATGGTATAAGGTTCCCGCTCATCAGGTACACTTTTGAAAAACTTCTTAGATTCCCAGTATTTGTACCATTTATCTTCAACAGATTTGGGGTCGTATGTTTTAGCTAATTCACTCATAATAGTAAGGGGGGCAAAGATAGTTGGCGCAGTCGTTTCACCAACGTGGATTTTAGTTCATTTTTAATTTTTATGCGGGCCCCCTCCGCCTAAAACGTTTAATGTTTCTTAATCGGCAATGGTGCAAGGCGTTCGGGTCACGCTTTCGGCAGTAGTCCTCGTCACATTTGCTAACGCTGCATGTGCCTGTGGGCTACTTTCCTCAATCGTTGCCCGGGGTGCAAGCCCTACCTTGTTTGCACGGTACCAACAGATACACCATCCTGAATTTCTGTGAAATAATGGTTCTTTCCATTCCGGCAATTCCTAAACGTTTATCCGGTTTAGTTAATTAATTACGGAATGGAAATGGTCAGGGTAACTCTTTATACCTAAGCCATTCAAAATGGGATAATTAATCCAATTGACTTGAATTAGTTGGTTTTAAACATTTACCCCAAAAACATATCCAACCAAGGCCGACAAAACCATGGCAATAGTTCCCCAAACAGTAATCCTCAAAATGGCTTTTTTTATACTTGAACCGCCTGTTTTGGCTGAAGTTATTCCCAATATTACTAGGAATAAAATGGTGAAGCCATACAACCAATATTCCAAACCATTCACAGGAGCCAGTAAAACCACCGACAGGGGTAAAACACCACCTACAGTAAAGGAGGCGCCTGATGCCAGGGCTGCCTGAATGGGATTGGCCTGGCTTATTTCATTAATTCCCAATTCATCCCGAATATGACTTCCTAATGCATCTTT
>JAIBAJ010000096.1 GCA_019695265.1 Bacteroidia bacterium
AATTTTATACTTAAATTTTCTTGAAAAAATCGGACTAACATTTTGTATCCTCGGTACTTACCAATTTTGAAAATGCCGAGGATAAAAATAAATGATTCCAGGAGGCCTAAGCGAACTGGAATCATATTATTTTTCCTCTCGGTATAAATTTATAAAAGCCTTCGGACTATTTATAAATTAAAATTGGTATAATGCAGAATTTGGGTTAATTTTTAGTGGGTTTCCTTTGGTCTATCTTTTTACTGCTTGCCCAACGGATAAATGACGGGGGTCCCATCGGGCAACGATAGAGGCAAGTAACCCACAGGCCTACGCGGCGCTAGCCAAGTGGGCCGAGGATTACAGCCGATAGCGTGACCTGAAGCCCATGCAGGAAAGCGGGAGTTTCTTTTCTTTGGGAGGGCGAAAGGGGCCCGCCAAATCTTAACTCAACCAATCATTCCCTTGCAAACATTTCCAGGCTTGATCGATATTGCCTTGGCTTAAATGCTGTGCGACTTGGGAATGAATAGCATCTAACTCCTCATTCGGTGTAGATTCATGGCTATTAATCCCTGCAGGCAATTCACTAATATTGGCCAACTGAGCAAGCTGATTGCCGGTTAAAATTCTACTTTCACGAAGCGTTTTTGGTAACATATCCATGCCTATTCCTAGCTTAGTATTGGGTTTTTCTACTTCGAAAAGGGCATTCCCGGAGGCTCTAACATACCAATCTGAGCCAAGCCTTCCAACTAAATCGATTTTATGCTGATCTATTTTCCCCTCTGAATTTAACACACGGCTAGCCACATGAATTTTAACAACTTCGCATACTATCAGATTGCCTGCACCACCTTCTGTACCGGTATAGATAATATCCTTCACCTTACATTCCAATTGCACCGGACTTTCTTTCACCCTGAATGGACGAATGTTTTCGGAAGGAATTGGGGTAAAACCTGCCTTAATAAACTCATTTACACCTTTGGGATATTCACAACTGCTTAACGAGGTTTGATGAACCATGGCATAATCAACAACATTAATTACCACCTCGGGCACTTCCAGCACATTTTCCAGACTATGCTTGATGCTATTATCACGAACCCGACGGGCCGGTGAAAAAATGGCAATAGGTGGGTTGGAACCGAAAACATTAAAGAAGCTGAAAGGACTTAAATTAGGGTTTCCATCCCGGTCGATGGTACTGGCAAAAGCAATGGGACGAGGAGCAACAGAGGCTAATAAATAAGCATGTAATGCGGCAGTAGGAACTGACCCTACTTCAATAGTTTTAAATTCCATGGCAATAAAAAAGCCCACAAAGCTAAGGCTCTGTGGGCTTTAATTGGAAGAAGAATCGATTATTTTACGATGCTCATTTTTTTAACCATTACATGGCCATCAGCACGTAGCATGTAAAGGTAGTTTCCTGAAACTAGGTTAGAAACATTCAATTCGAAGTTGTGAGAACCTGCAGCAAGGTTTTCCATAGCTTGAGTTGAAAGTGTTTTTCCGCTCATATCCATTACGGTTAAGCTAACGTTTTTGGCAGCATTTTGAAGTTCGATGCTGATAGTAGCTTTGTCAACAGCAGGGTTAGGGTAAGTTTGAGTCATTCTCAAACCATCCAAGAAACCTGGTTTTGCAATGGCTGTTGGAGCGTCAGAAACGATTGGGAAAAGAGCAAGGTCTTTTTCAGTGTAAGATTGGAAGATAGCACCACCATAAACCCAAGCGGTAAGAAGTGGGTTGCCACCTACCAAACCTTGTTGGATTTTGATAAGGTTGTTACCTAAACCGTTTGAAGTTTGATCGGCTGGGAAAGCGATAGAATCACCGTTGGTAGCGAAAGTTTGGAAATCAGCAACGATAGCGAAATCGTTTTCTACATAAGGATCCGTATCGAAACTTACGATTTGTGGGATAGTGGTATCAATTTCAAGGTAAGGGATATCTACACTGCCAAGCAAGGTATTTGGACCTGTAGTATCAGCTGCTGTAGAAGAAGAAGAGTAAAGAGCTTTGTTATCAGCAAGACTATAGGCACTAATTACCAATTTAGAAGTGGAAGTAGCACCGTTAGCTGAATATTTAAAAGGAACAATCATCATTACACCATTGATATAGTATGGTGCATTGAATGCAGGGTAAATGCGACAAACACCCACGTTATCCTGGTAAAAATTTTGTCCTTGTACAACACCTTCAGTGTGGGAAGAACCAAAAACATATCCGCCTCCGATTACGCCGTTCAAGCCAACTTCATTGGCATTAAAAGCATCTACAAAATCAGACAAACCTAAAGTATCTTCACCAGAAGCGATGGATTTAGGTTGACCAATAATAGGATTGCTTAGGTAAGTAGTATTACCCATGTTGTTCATCAAGGGTTTAACGCCATCTTGAGCAAAGGTGGAACCACCGGCTACTAAGGCTAAAACCAAAGTGTAAATTTTTTTCATTTAGTTAGGATTGTTGAGTTAATTAAGGGCAAATGTATTGGAATCAATTATAATCTCCAATTTTTTATATCGTTAAGGCAAAAAAAAGACATAAAAAAGTATTGGATTGGGAGAAAAAATGGGGGGGAGCTTGTTATTTTAGGTATTATCATGAATTTTCATCAAAAATAAACATCCGAAATCCCAATATTTTATAGGTTTGCACCCAAATAATTATCAAATGAATTTCCCGGAAGAATTAAAGTATACCAAAGACCATGAATGGGTGCGTTTGGAAGGTGATTTTGCTTATGTTGGAATTACCGACTTCGCACAAAGTGAATTGGGCGACATTGTTTACGTTGATATTAATACCGTAGGCGACCAGGTTGAGGCCGGTGCTGTGTTTGGAACCGTAGAAGCAGTAAAAACTGTTTCTGATTTATTTATGCCTGTTTCAGCTCAAGTTTTGGAAGTTAATCCTTTGTTGGATGCCAAACCTGAATTGGTTAATTCAGATCCTTACGGAGATGGATGGATGATTCGTATTGATGTGAAAGGTGGAATCAACGGAAACGATTTACTTTCTGCCGGTGAATACAAAGCCTTAATTGGACACTAATTCTTCTAAACCAACTTCATCCAAAAAGTCCTTCTGGTTCCACAGCAAATGGGGAATCGGATGGACTTTTTTTGTTTTAGTACTTTGCAGCTTCCCCGGAAAGGCTTTACCTTCGAGTCATTGGTTTGACCTGATAAGTTTGGACAAACTAATACATGCAAGCATTTTTTGGATATTAGCAGTCCTTTGGATAAATGCCTTAAAAAACCAAACCAATATTAGGCTAAGTTCAATTCAAGTTCTGGCATTTTCTGTTTTGTTTTCCATACTTTACGGGGGATTAATGGAGATTATGCAGGCCACTGTTTTTTCTGATCGTAGTTGCGAATGGAATGATTTCATTGCGAACAGTATTGGGGCCTTGTTCGCCGGTTATTACCACCAACCTAAAATTGGATATCGTCTGGGTATTTTGAAATAATTTTCAAGTTGGATTGTATAGCATAAAATTTCTTTAATTTGGTTTCATGAAACAGCAGGAACTCCTTAAACAATTATCAGAAAAACACTTGGACTTTCATAGTTTAGTCTCCAATTTAAAACAACAGGAGTTTGAGTTTCAGGTTGGTGAAAAATGGTCTGCAGCCCAACAGTTCGATCACATCATTAAGTCAGTCGATGCCTTGTTGTTGGTCTTCAAACTACCTCGGTTTGTTCCTAAATTATTGTTTGGGAAGGCGAATCGACCATCCAGAACCTATGAACAGGTAGTGGAGAAATACCACAAAGCCTTGGAATCGGGAGGAAAAGCCGGGAAAGCCTTTACTCCGCCAGTTATCCCTTTTTCGCGTCAGTCAGAGTTGCTTTCGAAATACAAAAAAGTAGTTGATTCCCTTTGCTCCGGAGTTTCAAAAATGAACGAAACCGAATTGGATAACCTCGTTATTCCTCATCCTTTGCTAGGTAAAATGACCATGCGTGAAATGTTGTATTTTACCCTGTACCATGTTCAGCACCATCACCAGGGTGTGGCAAATCAATTGCAGAAGTAATTTTCTTTACAAATCGGTTTTCACAACGCTTACTTGGTTTAATTAAGTTCTGCCTGAAAACTAAATCCTTTCGAACCGATTAAATTTTTTAATATTTAGTATGCGGGCCCCCTCCGCCTAACAACTCTTTTGCTAAACCTAATGTAAACTGCATGGGCGTTCGGGTCACGCTATCGGCTGTAGTCCTCGTCCCCCTAGGCTAAAGCCGTAGGGGTCCTGTGGGCTACTTGCCTCTATCGTTGCCCGAGCTGCAACCTCAACCTTTAATCGCTATCCCAACCTGGCTTGGTATCTATAAGGCAACTGCAAGAGGTCACCTTCCCAAACCTCTGCTTAAACCAAAAGTCTTCAGTAAAATTCAATTACGGCTTCCAACTACTTCAAATTCAAGTATTTCAGAACAATCTTTGACTTCAAAGCAGATCACTATTTCTTCACCCAAAAACTAACCTTGAACCACTTTCTTTATTCTATTTGAAAGCCTCATCACTATTTCTAGTGCAGAATGTGGATTAAATCACGGTAATTTCCAACATAGTCCTAAAACTAGAATGGAAATTACAGCGATAAATGCCGAATTCCTACTACCACTTTGCTTGGTATTTTCTTCCGGCTAAACTCGTACTTGCCTTGATGAGTGGTAAGGTTTAGTTTTTGATTTCCATTTTTTCTACCCATTTCTCACCTGTTTTGGAGTCCTGAATAGAAATAAAGTACAAACCTGAACCTGCATTGGCTAAACTAAGATCCAGCTTTTCACCTTCCATTTTGTTCTCAAATATCAATTTACCCATGATATCGAAAATAGAGATTGAATAAGAGGAGCGATGGTTCATAAAAATGGAGAAGTCGCCGCTTGTCGGATTGGGGTAAACCAAGGCATTTAATTCTGTTTGATGGTTGGTATAGCTTTCTTCCATTCCCACATACTGCTGATTATAAACCGGTAAAGAGATATGAGTTGGATGTTCAGAAGAGAATGCCAGGCGTTGAACAGCAACCCTTGGGGCATACTCTACTCCATTGAACGTATAGGTTTGACCATCGCCAGGTTTGCGGCGGAAAAACTCACCGGCTTGAATTGGAATATTGGGGTTTACCTGAAAGCGATCAAAGTTAGAACTACTAATTAACACTTTCATCCGGTGACCTTTACCCCAGGTGTAGGCAATAGGAAACATTTTGAAGCGGTACTCATAGATTTTACCGGTTTCGATATTGGTAAAAGGAGTTTTATCGTTCGGATAAGGAAATTCCAAATCCATTTCAGGATGATCCAATAGGTTTCTGGCATAATCCCTTGCACGGGCGTTAACAGCACCTTCTACCACAAACAATTCCCTTCCATCGGGGTAAACATCTAAAATTCGAACAAAGAAATCAGTGTCAGTAGAATCGCCTTCAGCGGCACCTCCCGGATTAGACTTGGCGTAAATAGTGGCATTAGGAAAGCCAATTACACAAAGAGAATCTTGAATTGGAGCAGAGGTATAACCGATAATTCCGGGGCGACTTAGGCAGGCTGCCCTGTTCTCGTCCGAATTAAAATCCATTTGCCCTTGACTATCGCGGTTTCCATCCGGCGTGCGTTCAATCATATTTCCGCCACCACAAGTTCTCAATGGATCGTCCGGGTCATGAACATAGATATTGTACTCATCCTCTATGTTGGTTGGAGTTTGAGGAGCCGACGGTAGGTCAAGTTCACCATTTGGATGCATAAAAACATCTTTGAATTCAACATAAGGCTCTTGTAAAGGGAAGGTATCGGAGGCAAACCAGTAATTTCCAACATGGGCATTTTCAGCCACTCCGTCTCCATTTGGTCCGGGCACATAAAAACGCACATTGGGCACATCGTAATCGTTGGAAAAATTTCGGTAAGGGATAGACACAATACTATCTGTTCCCAAAGCAGGAACCAGTGGTGTTCCGCTTGGTGTATAGTCGTAATAAATTACTGAATCATTAATATTCAGAATAGGAGCATTGACAATGATTTTAACGCTATCAATTCCCTGACTTCCATTTAACACCCCAAGTAATTCATTAAAAGTTAATTTAATATCTTCGGCAGGAACAGTAATAGTACCTAGAGGAAGTCCACCCACTACTACCGGTTGCGGAGTAAGATTTTTGGGGATAACACAAGTGGGCTCTCCCAGGTAGGCGCCATCCTGGTAATTCAGGTTGTATCGGAACCAGGCAATAATTTCAGATCGCAAAGCTTTACCCAAAGGGATATTATCCAGGTTAAACTCATCGAAATTGATACCAATCAGGTCGATGATATTTTCGGGGTAAGTCATGTCTCCTGTGGTACGTTGTCCAATGGTTTGGTGTGCCCAAGGTCCAATAACCAGCTTTTGCAATTTGTAATTTTGTTTCGATTTATCCAGGTTTTTACGCATAAAAGCCCAGGTTTCAATTTGCCCATCAATGAAAATATCCCACCAACCGGTGAGGTGGTATGCCGGCACTTCCATATTGGAATAGCGAGACTTGGTGCCATTTAAAGCACCTTCGCCATTGTTGTCAACCATGGCCCGACTAATATCCATATCGGAGCGACCAATGGAACTTGGGTAATATCCGGCATAGCTTTTATGTCCGGCTGCATCTTCGTATTGAATTTCAACAAAATGGTCAATGGCTTTATTGGCTGCTACAAATTTGTTAGGCAGATTGTAATCGAAAGAGGAATGAATATTGTTTTGCACAGCATGGAAATAACCATTGGTTGAGGCATCTGCCTCATCTTCCGGAATTCGGTCATCATCTGTACCTGTAAAGATTTGACCTTTGAGCCAACCAGTAACCAGACGGTCGCGAAAAACACCGTTATGGTATCCGGTTGATTTATAGAATTCACCTGGTGCAACAATTGGAGTTAGACATTTCAATCCGGGGCGAGTATCATCAATAGGATGTGCTGCTGCAGCCTGGTATTGATTATAACCCAAGGCCGATGCGCCAAACATACCTATACGTCCATTCACCAAAAAATCATTAAAGTCGGGAACCCCATCGTAATTTAAATCAAAATCCCAACGGAGTGAATCAGTTATGTATTTAATGGAGTTGTATCCGTCTTCATGTTTATTTCCATTGCTTGGGCTGCTGGGGGGCATTACATCCAAATTGTGTTGGAAGGTATGGTAAGGGTTTTTGTTCCAACTGTCGCTCATCAAAGGCAGGTATACCCCTTCACTGGTATAGCGACCTCTCATATCCTGAACAGCATAGGCGTAACCTAACAATGCCACAAGTGAGCCTTCTGCATTTCTACCATCGCCTTTGTTATATGGTGTTCTGGAAAAAACCATCGGCAATTGAAATGGATTGGGGTTGGGTTGGTGGTTAACAGAATCGTACCGAATAAGCTGGGTTCCCCGTTTAATCAACATCACATCAAATGACATCCCGTTGAAATCGACCGGAACAGTTAAGCAATCCCTGGTCACCGGCAAGTAAATGTCGGTCATTAGTTTAACCCCATCCGGCATGGAAAACGGAACAGTATAGGAGGTAGATAGTTCACTAAAGTCGTCTATTTTCCCATTTAGACTGGTTTGGGCAACGACAATAGAGAAAAATCCCAAGAAAATACTTGATAGTAGAATTTTTTTCATGGATGGGGATTCAGGTTATGAAAGGCAATGATAAGAAACTATTGAAATAAAACAAGCTATTCTTTTGATCTGGCAGAAAATACAAAGAAATTGTTTCAATTTTTGACTTCACCTTCCTATACAGAATAAAAAATAGTACAATTGTATCCTGTTATCTTATCTACCATGCTATTAAATCGTATACTACCCCTTGTTCTGCTTTTTATTCTGCAACTTGGATTTGCCCAAGGGCAGAATTTCCCTGTCGGGCATCGCACTATAACATATAACGACCCTTCCCGAACCGGGGGCACAGGAAGTGGTGGTGGCCCGGGCCGACAAATTCAAACCGAGTTGTATTATCCGGGTGCAAGTGCCGGAAACAATGTTGCCGTTGCTTTTGGCTCCTTTCCGGTGGTTGTATTTGGGCATGGATTTCAAATGAGTTACGATGTTTATTCACCCATTTATGACAGTTTGGCTGCCAGGGGTTATATTGTTTGCATGGCCACAACAGAGGGCGGTTTACTTCCAACTCATACCGAATTTGCAAAAGATTTAGCAATAATCCTGGATAAAACACTTGCTTTTAATACGGATGTAAATTCACCATTCTACGGTCGGGTTAATGGGAAAGGTGCCATTGGCGGACATAGCATGGGAGGCGGTTGTAGCTTTTTGAGTGCACAATATACCAACAATGAAACGGCCATTTTTAATTTTGCTGCAGCCGAAACTAACCCTTCTGCCATCGCTCAGTGTTCAACTACTGTTAGTGCTCCTTTACTGGTTATTGCCGGAAGTTACGATGTGGTGGCACCTCCTGCCGACAACCAGGATCCTATGTATGCAGCCGCCCTTTCGGCATGCAAAACCTATTTCAACATTACCGGAGGTTACCATTGCCAGTTTTCCAACATTTCAACCCAGTGTCAGTTTGGTGAAGGAACTCTTTTTCCTCCATCCGGAGGACCATCACGCAATACTCAATTGCAATTAACACGTGCGGTTTTAATACCCTTTCTAGATTTTTGGCTGAAAGGGGTTTGTGCCCAATGGACTAACTTAATGACCATTTACAATAGCTCTTCTGCATACACTGTTCAACAAACCTGCAATGTTGATTTTCCTTCTACCGCCACCATTACCCCATCCGGACCTTTAGTGCTATGTCCGGGAAATTCAGCCAACTTATCGGTGAATGCAGGCAATTACCAAGCTGCCTGGAGCAACGGTCAAACCAACTCTACCATTTCAGTAAATTCGGCCGGCAATTATTCGGTTACGCTTACCGGCAGCAACAATTGTTCTGCTACATCAGCACCTGTTTCAGTAAGTATTAGCCAACCCAATGCCACCATTACTCCTTCCGGGCCAACCACCTTTTGTGAAGGAGATTCCATTATTTTATCCGCTCCGGCTAATGCCTCCTATGCCTGGAACAATGGCAGCACCACACAGGCAATTACCGTAGCACAAAGTGGTAACTACTCGGTTCTGGTAACAAATGCCAATAATTGTCAGGCTAATTCCCAAAACATTAGTGTAACAGTTTTAGATAGCTTAAGTCCAAGTATCTCCAATCCGGAAAACTTTACCATTTGTGGAAGTTCCCCTATTCGTTTATTTCTTCCTGATTCGTCTACTTATTCTTCAATAGCATGGTCAACCATTCAAACAGGTGGATCCATTTCTGTAAGTAATCCCGGAACTTACTGCGCCCAAGTAAATAACAACCAAGGTTGCGGGGGTAGTGTTTGTGTTCAAGTAGTACAAGAAAGTTTACCAAGTTCTTCGTTCCTTGTTTCGGCAGATACTATTATTCAGGTTGGACAAACTGTAAATTTTTCAGTTGAGTTTCCGGATCCCAATACCAGCTATACCTGGGATTTTGGTGATGGAACTATAGGAATTAATAGTTTGGAACAGCACAGCTATTCGGCTGTTGGAAGTTATGTATATTGTTTAACTGCAACTTCGGCTAATGGTAATTGCAATTCTACCACTTGCGATACCCTGGCAGTGGATCAAACCATCGGAATTCCTGTTTCAGATTTGCGCTCCTTAACTTTATTTCCTAATCCTTTGGAGCAAGGGGAAGAGCTTTCTGTAAAAACCACCAGAGCAGCAGAAATGCGAATTCTGGATAGTTCAGGAAGGGAAAATTTAAGCTTTAGTTTAAATCCCGGTGAAAACAGAATTGAACTTTCTTACCTAAGTCGGGGTTTGTACCTAATATCCTTTTTGGATCAACACTATAAATTACTTATTCGATAAGGCTTCAAACCAATTCTTTTGTTGAATTCCAATTTGATTCAGTTACCTTCATTGCTTTTCCGATTTTGGGTAAAAAGAAAAAGCCCCTAACCTTGCGGTCAGAGGCCTGCATCCTTAGGTCGAAGGAAACTAGTTGAAGGTCACAGTTTTAGTATTAACGGTTTCTTTAACAAAATACACTTTACGTCCACCGAAAGTTTCGGAAGTATAGTTGTAAGCAGCAACCTGAATGATTCCACTTCCTGTACCGATGGTATTCATTTCAGCTTGAGTAAATGGAACAGACCCGGATGCGCTACCTGCAACAGTTTTTTGCAAAGTAACATTACCAGAACCGCCGGCAATAGTAAATAGTACAGAATCGGCACTGTAAATTGGAGAAACCAAGTTAAAGCTGAATGCGGAGCTGTGGCTAACAGTTGATCCACTTAAATCAATTTGTGGGCTAGCAGGCCAGTTGGTATTATCCACTTTGTTAAATGCAGTAACGTTTGCAGCACCGGTTACATCCCAGGTAACATCTGAATTGCCAAAATCAATACCGGTGATATTGGTTTGACTAATTTCATTGGTATAGGCATTGTTATCGAATTTTTTTAGAGCGGTGTTGTTGCATTTAACTGTTCCTCCATCAATGTAAGTTCCTTGTTCTTCCCAAAACCCGGCAACACCAAGTCCTAAAATAATTTCTTGCTGACCAATAATTGGAACAGTTTGATAGGTAACAGTTTTTACTGCGGCGCATACACCACCGGCATCAGATGGTTGAGGTGTTGCCGGACTATTGGCGCTGGGCAGATTAGAAGTGTTGTTATCCGTAGTCTCGTCTTTTTTGCAAGAACTTACTAAAATAGTGCCTGATAAAGCTAAATAGAAAAGAGTGTTGCTATAGTTCATGTTGAAGGTGATTTGATTATGGAGGCAAAGGAAATACGTACTAAGCCTATGACAATCCCCATAAGAGGACAATTCTTACCAAAACCTTTATAAACTATTGACTATAAACTATTTAACCCAAAAACCCTATTTAGGTTTTAACCTGCAACGGCGACCACTTCTTCCACTTGGGGTACCATGCGTTTAAGCAAGGTTTCAATTCCTGCTTTAAGCGTAATGGTTGAGGATGGGCAACCACTGCATGCGCCCTGTAAAACCACATTTACACGACCATTTTCGAAGGATTGAAATACAATATTTCCTCCATCGCCTTCTACAGCGGGTCTTACATATTCGTCAAGAATAGCCACAATTTGCTGCTCCAATTCTGTTTCCGGAATTTTTTGAGCAATTTCTTGCTGTAATGCTTGCTTTTGTTTTTGTTGTTCGGTGTAATCTATGTCTTCGTTTAGGACTTTGCCTCCGGAAGCCACATAATTTCGCAAGAAATCACGTAGTTCAAGCATTACTTCTTCCCAATCTACAAAAGCACCTTTGCTTACCGTGATATAATTGGCAGCAATAAATACACCGGTTACAAAAGGAAATTCAAATAACTGAATCGCCAATGGAGAAGCTTGAGCCTCTTTAAATGAAGTAAATTCAACAGGTCCAACGGTATTGATATACAAGTTGAACACAAATTTCATGGAATTGGGGTTAGGGGTACTTTCCGCGTACACACTAACCGGTAGTTGTTTTGACATAATGGTGCTACAAAACTACTCCTTAATTATTTTATATCGTGCTGAATTTTCACCCGAATGTAAACTTAGGTAATAAATGCCCGAACGAAGTTCCGGCAGGCTTAAACTTAAGCAGGTATTTGGTTTGGATTCAGTTCTATACACTTCTTGCCCCAAGGTGTTGGTTAATACTACTTGGACATCCTTGGCCGGGGAAGAAGAGAATTGAACAGTTAAGGAATTGGAAAATGGATTAGGGAAAATGATTACTTGGGTATCGTTCCAAAGTGGGTTTTCAACTCCCACATGGGATTGAACAACCACCAAGGTTTGATTTACAGTAGTGGAACAATTGTAATTATAAGAAGTGAGGGTAATGGTATAAGTACCAGGAGAAGCATAAGCATAGACTAAGGTGTCTTCGTAGGAGAAATTACCATCGCCCAAATTCCATTGGAATGACTCGGCATTGACACCACTTGCCATCAAAACAACGGTTCCCAGATCGGAAAGATAAACCGTATCGGTGCTTGATTCAATAGCGGCAGTTAAGCCTAAAGCGGTGCAATTCCACAGCACATTAACCACCGAAGTAGCTGTATCGCTGCAAATTCCATTACTTGAAATCAAAAAAACCGGGAACTCTCCACCTTCTGTAAAGGTATGGGGTGCGGTGGAGGTTGTTACCAAGGGAGTTCCATCGCCGAAGCTCCAGATCCAACTGGTGGCTCCGGGAACTGTGGCATCCTGGAAAGAAGCCGGCACTCCGGCAGAGATAGTTGTTGGCCCATTGATACCGGTAGTGATGCTGGGAGTTAAGGTCAAAATCATAGCATCGCTTGCTTGGCAACCATATGGGTCGGTAATAGTAACTCCGTACTGGCCTTGAGTAGTAGTAAGCAAGGTTTGTGTATTACCACCTGTTGGATTTCCATTTAACGTCCAGGCATAAGAAGAACCAATGTTTTGGGCATTTAATACAGGCATTCCTTCATTGGAACAAATGGTAACATCAAAGCCTAAATTCACTCTTGGATCGCTGATGGCAACCTGAATATTATCTGAACCCTGACAACCGGATGGAGCAGTAACCGTTACGGCATAGTTTCCCGGAATGGTAGATTGTAAGGTTTGGCTATTGGTGCCGATAGCGTTCCCATCTAAAGTCCAACTGTAACTACCGCCAAAGTAATTGGCATCTAACAAAGGAAAGGGAGCATTGAGGCAGATGGTAGTATCTTCCAATCCCAGAGGTAAGGTTGTAAACACATCAAACTGAATGGTATCGCTACCTACGCAACCATTACCATAGTCAATTGTTACGGTATATTCACCGGGCCCACCGGCTCTTACTATATTGGTATCTGCGCCAAATGCGCCACCGTTGGAGGTCCATTCATAACTTGCTCCGGCATAACCATTGGCATGAAAATAAGGCAATGGTTCGAGGTAACAGATAGCGGTATCTTTTCCCAACATTGGTTGCACGGAAGATAAAACCCGAATGGTATCTACTACTCTGGAAATTCCGCAGCAGGTAGTAATTTCGAGGGTAACCGGATAAAGTCCGGGGGTATCGTAAGTTACATCGCCCGGAGCAGCTGCGATGGAGTTGGGTAAGGAGCTTCCCGGAATGGTCCAGTTGTAGGAATCAGCAGCCGCAGCAGTACTTAAGTTGGTACTTTGCCCAACACAAATGGTTTTGCGACTAGCTTGAATAACAGGTTTGTTAAAGTTAGTTTCGAGATTAATAAAATTGGCATAGAAATAAGGAACCCCGTCAACCACCAAAGTAATATTGCGGTAACCCAAGGGATTGGTATATTCTACGGTTACGTTATTTCCATTGATAGTTTGAGGCACTGCTCCGTATCCGAATAACCAGGCAATTTGACCGCTGGCATTGGTTGTTGCAGTTACCGAAGAGTTGGTACATCCAAAATACTCCACATTTATTTGAGGGGCAAATGGATTATAGCTGTAAGGGCGCATAACCGGCATTCCACCGGGCATTTCATACAATCCTGCACTCATACCATCAGAACCTTTTCCACCTTGCCCACCTTGTCCACCTCGCCCACCTTGTCCACCTTGTCCACCTTCACCGTTATTACAACTGTGGTTAGGTCCATTGTCTCCGATTACTCCACCTAAACCGCCTTGTCCACCCTGACCGCCTTGGCCGCCGGGGCCACCGGCACCACCTTGTCCACCTTGACCCGGGTTATACACACAATCCTGAATAATGCCATTGAGGCCGTTGTTGTAAATGAAAACACAGAAAGAGGCACCGCCGCCGGTACCGCCCAATCCGCCTTCGCCACGTTGTCCGCCTTCGCCGCCGCCACCGCCACCGCCGCCGGTTCCGGAGGTAAAAAATACAGTATCGCCGGTTAGAGGATGTACTGCAGCCGGTTCACAGCCTTTTCCGCCGCCACCGCCGCCACCGCCGCCGGCACCGCCATTGCTTTGGCCGGGATTACCCACACTTCCATCACCGGGAATATAAAATCCACTCACGAAAGAAGCATTTCCTTGGGCTCCGGGGTTTCCGGGAATCCCGTCAAAACCATCTAAACCGGCCCCTCCCCTATTGCTGGAAGTTGCCATACAGTTCCCATTGACAAAAGTAGTTTGGCAAACTTTAGCACCACACTGACCTCCGCTTCCGGCTCGGCGACCGGCACCGCCTTGTCCGGGATTTCCGTCAAAGGCATAATTGGTATTTGGAATAGAATAGTAGAGGGTTTCGCCCAAAACTACCTGGGTATCAA
>JAIBAJ010000097.1 GCA_019695265.1 Bacteroidia bacterium
GTTAAGAAAGCTGAGTGTGGTGCATTGAGAATAAATTGCTTTAGGACTTAAAGCCGCAGCGCTACGATAAAAAAACGATAATCCAATAACCAGTTTTGCTAGGCAGGTTACAACTGCGCCCTCCCGCTGGTTCAGGTTTGCAACCTGAACCACTGAGAAATCGGTCTGTGACCGATAAAGACCAATTCTTGGGTATGATAGTAACCTTGCTTTAATTAATTGTCCCAATTTAAACTTAATCTAACCGTGTTTATTTGGGAAGAATAGTAGGAGTAGTTAGCACTTGGGTAACAGGCGTTTTCGGCTACTGATACTTTGAAAGCCAACAGTATCTAAGCTAAACCCGGTTGAGCCAAATAGCTTTGCCCCTTGCCACAACCTGAAAAATTGAATAAAATTCGCCGGGCAAACTATGGGCGAAGACGGGGATATCGATTTTTCGGGTCACTGAAGATTGTTTTCAAATAAAATTACACAGCAGAATTTGTCTATTTTTAGCCTCTGTTTGGGAAGGAATGCTGTTTAATACCCTGCAATTTTTTGTGTTTTTTGTTGTGGTAACGCTGATGTACTTTTTGGTGCATCAACGGTGGCGATGGTTGCTGCTATTGCTTGCCAGTTGCTATTTTTATATGGCATTTGTACCGGTTTATATCCTGATTTTGGGCGGTACTATTGTGGTAGATTATATAGCCGGTATTCTGATTGAAAATGCTAAAGGACCTCGACGCAAATTATTTCTGCTAATGAGCCTTTTGGCTAATGGCGGCGTGCTGGCTGTGTTTAAATACTACCATTTTCTAAACGAAATCCTCACCGAAATCCTTGCCGGAATCCATCAATCAAACCCACTTCCTGCACTGAAAATGCTGCTGCCTATCGGACTTTCTTTCCACACCTTCCAAGCCATTAGCTACACCATTGAAGTGTACCGGGGAAAACAAAAAGCCGAACGACATTTTGGAATTTATGCCTTGTATGTAATGTTTTACCCTCAATTGGTAGCCGGACCTATTGAGAGACCTCAAAACCTGATACATCAATTTTACGAAACTCACCGCTTTGATTATCAGCGATTTAAAAGCGGAATCGGCTTGATGCTTTGGGGATTATTTAAAAAAGTGGTTATTGCCGACCGACTTTCTATGGCTGTGGATGCAGGTTTTGCTAATCCCCATCTACAAGGTAGCGAGGCCATTTGGATAGCCGTTTTCTTTTATGCATTTCAAATCTATTGCGACTTTTCAGGCTATTCAGATATAGCCATAGGTGCAGCCCGAATAATGGGTTTTGACCTGATGCTGAATTTTAATGCTCCCTATTTTTCACCATCCATTCCTGAATTTTGGAGGCGTTGGCATATTTCGCTCTCTACCTGGTTCAAAGACTATGTGTATGTTCCGTTGGGCGGTAATCGAACCCATACGTTACGTTGGATGGCCAACCTGCTTTTGGTTTTTTTACTCAGCGGTTTATGGCATGGAGCCAATGTCACGTTCCTGATTTGGGGAGGAGTTCATGGTGTTTTGGTCATAAGTTATTCCTTGTTCCGCAAACAATTTCCGGAACCAACCAACCCAACATTTTGGAATCAATTCTCCCAAACGATACTTACCTTTTTTGCTGTAATGCTGGCTTGGGTGCTTTTCCGGGCTCCATCCTTACAAGTAGCACTGGAAATTTATAAAAAACTCTTCCTGTTTAATGCCGGTGGCATGGCAGGTTTGGGGTTAAATAATACAGAATTGGTGTTTAGCTTTATCCTTATTGCCCTGTTAATGGCCAAGGATAAATACTTGCCAAACCCCCATTTTAAAACCGAAACCGGATTTTGGGCATTTCACCTGATTTTGGCTTTTTGCTGCTATTTGTTTGGTGTTTTTAACTTAACTCAATTCATTTATTTTCAATTTTAACATGAAAAAAACACTTGCATGGTTGGTGGTTTTGCTGGGTTTGGGCCTGTATCTGGGCTCCAGCCATGTGGGTTTAATGGATGCCATACAGGATTTCAGGGATCAACATCCTGCCCTTAAACACCGGCGTTACCTGAATGGCGATTTATACGGTTTTTCCTTGCTTCGGAAATACAAGCAACCTCAAACCTATGAACTCGAATCTAAAAGCCGGATCAAAGGCAAACCGGTGAGGCTGTTTGTTTTTTGCGACAGTTACCTCGATAAACGTATTAAGCCAACCAACTTTAGCCAGGTAGATTCCATCGCCTTTATGCGCTATTGGAACAATTCCACCTATCTGCACCATACTAAACTGGATACAAGTCATAAAAACGTAGTAGTTCTTGAAATGTCCGAGCGCCATGTTCGCGGTTTGCTAAATGGTGGAATAGGTGGCTTGCAAGAAATGTTGGTATTGGATCAAAACACCGGCACAACCATTCCAATCGCAGAAGCCGAACCGGAAACAAACACCTGGAAAAGCTTAGAAAAAAACTACTTCAACCCAAATATCAACTCCAACCTGGAAATAAATCTGTTTGAATACGCTCCCTTTGAACCGTTTAAAGAACTTAAGGCCTGGATTAACTACAAATGGTTTAATCGTTACAACAAAATAGTGTTCGTAGATGAAGAAAAGGATCACCTGTATTATGCACCAACCCTGAGTGCCGACTCCGACGAAGGAGCCTTTAAACCCCTTCATAATACCGAAGTTGACAGCCTGGTAAGCCGTTTAAATGCCATTCGGCAACATTACCTCAACCAAGGCTTTGACGCTGTTTACCTTAGCATAATTCCCAACCCGGTTAGTTGCATACATCCCGATTTGGGTGACTATAACCACTTGGTTGAGCGGGTTTATTATCACCCCTCCCTTGCCTTTCCGCTAATAAACGTTTGGCCCGAATTTTCTAAGCAGCCAAAAACCTATTTCCACCCCGGCGATTCGCACTGGAACAAAGTTGGTTTACAATTTTGGGTAAATCGGCTAGATTCCGTATTGGTCTATTGATCGCAATCTCCAAAATCTATTACTTTTATTCAATCCCTGCTTCCATTCTTTTTAATACTATTGCTACACATGAAAATCCTAAACTTTATTCTTTGTTTTGTTTGCTTGTCAACCCTGGCAAACGCACAGGAGCTGCAATTAATACCCGATAAAAATGTTGACACCATTTGGGTTGGACAAGAGCTTAGTTTTGAAATCAAACTTGCTATGAATGAAAGTCTGCCCGTTTCCATGAATCTGTTTGAAATGGAAGGAAGCCCATTCTTAACCGGCACCTATACGTTCAAACCAAAGGAAGTTGGAAAATGTACCATTGGGCCAATCCGTTTGGGCCCTTGGGAATCTAATTCGTTTACAGTTTACGTAAGCGAAAAGCCGCCCCAAAATTACTTAATTCTCGATGTTCCCAAAGAGCTGGAAGAAGATGAAATAGGCTATGTAACCCTAAAATGCCCTGATCATCCGAACTGTGGCGACGCTCCACAACTTGTTTTTATTGGTTACAACGACTTTGACGTAGTTTCTACTTCCTCATCTTCAAACTTTTCCTTTAAAAACGGGGCTAAAAGCCAGGGTTGGGAATTAAAATATGCTATCCGACCCAAAGGAGAAAGTAACTTTACTGTAGGTCCGGAGAATTTCAGGAGCGAATCCGAAGAGGCCTTAAACCTTGAAGTAAAAACCGTGAAAGTAATTCGCAAAAAATCTAAATTAAACCGGAATTAACTGAATTCAAAATCATTCTTCAATAGGAAATATACTCCGGCAAATTACCTAAATATTACCGAATTATTCTTTCATCCGGCCTCGGTTCTTCCTACTTTTACACCTGCATGAAATACCTTCTACAGGGATTTATTATCCTGGCTTGTCTGGGCTTTGGCGAATTATTGATTTTCCTCACAGACTGGCCCATTCCTTCAGCAGTCATTGGCATGTTGTTCCTAACTTTTCTGTTGCAAGCCGGCTGGGTAAAACCCACATGGGTTCAAGACGTTTCGGCTTGGCTCCTTAAATCACTCTCCTTCTTCTTTGTTCCGGCCGGCGTAGGTATTATGCTCTATTTCGACCTGATTTCAAATTCCTACCCCGCACTCATTACAGCCTCCCTGCTTAGCTTTTTACTGGCTTTGTTTTCCACAGGTTTTACGCATCAATGGCTTCTCAAACTCACTAAAAAACAAAGGAAAAATGCTCATCTGGACTGACATTATAGCGCTTGTGGCAACCGGGTTGGTATTTTTCCTTGGGCAATTCATTCAGAAGAAAACCGGCCTAATTGTATTAAATCCCATCCTGTTTTCTATGGTTCTTTTAATCGTTATCATTCAGCTAAGCGGGTGGAATTATGCTTCGTACCACCACGGTGCCAGGTATATCGAATGGCTTTTAAAACCTGCCGTTGTAGCACTTGGACTCCCTCTGTATCAAAACCTGAAAACCATAAAAAAACAGGCTATACCCATTTTGGTTTCGCACAGTGTGGGTTGTATTCTGGCTTTAACATCCGTGATTTTAATTGCTCGTTCCATGCATGCACCTAAGGCACTAATTTTATCCCTGGCACCCAAGTCGGTTTCGTCTGCCTTTGCCCTTGGAATTGCCGAAAGCATTGGTGGAATTCCTGCTCTGGCAGCCGCCATTGCCATTTGTATCGGCTTAATTGGAGCACTGTTTGCTTATCCTTTACTGGCCTTAATGAACATACGCAATCCAATCTCTCAAAGCTTAAGTGTTGGCCTTGCAGCTCATGGTATCGGCACAGCCCGTTCCTTACAATTCAGTAATCGCTTTGCAGCTTTTTCAACACTGGCCTTTATTTTAAACGGTATACTTACTTCGCTTCTAGCTCCCTGGCTTGTAAAATGGTTGCTGGGATAATAAGTTTCATATTTTGGCGGGTCCCATTCGCCAACCGGCTATTTTCCCTGATACCAAAAAGTAAAACAAAGGCGAATGGTCGGGCTATTCGTTCCTAGTCCTCGTCGCCCTTGGCTAGCGCCGCGGTCTCCTGTGGGCTATCCACTGCTATCCCTACCCGACCTAAACCCCGGCCATGGTCACATTTCCTTAAACCAGGTGTGGTCCGAAGCAATTTATCTTCTGTCAAAAAACTTGATGGGTTTGCGACTAATTTCCGGATGCACAATTTTAGCAATCTCTTCCGGCGTTTGAAAAACAATAGTAGGTGAAACCCTCAGTTTGGCTCTAAAATGATCTTTAATCGTTTTTTCAAACCATTCTCCTGAGTCCTTGCTGGCTATTCGAATTACAATTTCGTCGGTGCCAAGTTCATTCGTAAACACCTCTACGGCATAATTGGTAACATGGTCAAAATCATTCAGCAAATCGAAGAATGCCGGCGGATACAAGGTGGTTCCTTTGTACTTAATCATTTGTTTTCTTCGGCCAATAATAGGACCTAATCGGGTGGTAGTTCTTCCACAAGCACACACCTCGTTGTAATGGTAACAGATGTCGCCTGTTTTAAACCGCAACAAGGGCATTCCCTCCACACCCAGGGTGGTTACAACCACTTCGCCTGGTTCGTTGTCAGCTACCGGTCGGTCATTCTCATCTAAAAACTCCACCAATACCAATTCCGGATGCAAATGTCCTCCTGCCCCATACGAACATTCTGTAAAAGCAGCACCCATTTCGGTACTGGCATAAGTACTATACAAATCCAATGGCCACAATTCCTGAATCCGTCTTCCTAGGGTATTGAGCGAAAAATCAGTATTGCGGATAGGTTCTCCTATACAAATGGCTTTGGTTGGACTGCTATTCTTGTAATCAATGCCGTGTTGTTGGGCATATTCAACCAGTTTTAGGATAAATGAAGGAACAGCAATCAGGGCCGTCGGTTTTATTTTTTGAATGGTATCCCATTGCAATTCAGGAATTCCGGAGCCAACCCTAACAATTCCGGCACCCAACTTTCGGGCACCCAAAAAATAAGCCAATCCGGCCATAAAACGCCGGTCAATAGTAGTTGTTAGCTGAAAAAGTTCGTTTTCGTCACTACCGGTACAAGCAAAGGAAATAGCCTCGTTATAAGCCAGGCGTTCCAGGTCGCTTTCGGTTAAGGCAAAAATCACCGGATCGCCTAAAGTTCCCGAAGTGGTAACATAATCTACCACTTTCACCTTTGGAACACAAAGAAATTCATCGTTCCGCCCTGAAATATCTTCCTTGGTTGTTGGAGGTATACGCTGTAAATCTTCCAGCGACCGAATGGAATCGGGCGCAATGCCGTGTTCACGAAACAGCCTGGAATAAAATGGCGAATGTTGAGAAACATACTTCGCCAAATCAATCCACTTTTGTTCCTGGAGGGCTTTAATTTCATCCCGTCCGGCGTATTCTATAGCAGGTAATTTCACCCTTCCTATTCGTCTTCCAGCCAATTGGTGAATTTCTCGGTAAGGCCGGTTAACCAACTCGCCGATTGCCTTTTGCTATGCCCAACCACTGCATTATCGTTTACCGGAGTTTCCACTTTGGCTTCAATAATGGTTTCGGTGGTTTCTACACTTGTTGGGTTGGTAGTACTTTCCTGGTTTTGAGATTTTTCTTCCGCTTTAGGACGAGGATTTTTAGCTGCACGTTTCTCCGCCTCCGAAATTCCTTTCATTAACAAACCAACGGCCGTTGCATACAAAGGACTTGATAATTCGGGAGCAGCCCCTTTGCTTAAATGTTCATCCGGATGTCCGATTCGGGTATCCATGGTGGTTACATATTCAGCCAAAGGACGAAGGTTTTTTAAGTTACTTCCTCCACCGGTTAATACAATTCCACAAATCAACTTGCGTTCAAATCCGGAATTTTTAATCTCGTAATACACCTGGTTTAAAATCTCATCCATCCTTGCCTCAATGATGTGTGCCAGGTTACGCATACTGATTTCTTTCGGGTCACGTCCGCGAATACCGGGCATGCTTACAATTTCATTTTCTTTGGTGGAAGAGGCCAGGGCGGAACCAAACTTCATTTTTAATTGTTCAGCCTGGGCTTTCAAAATATTACAACCTTCCATAATGTCGGATGTAATTACCTCTCCGCCAAATGGAATAACGGCTGTATGTCGAAGAATTTCATCGTGGAAAATCGCCACATCGGTTGTTCCACCTCCAATATCAACCAAAACCACACCGGCTTCTTTTTCCTCTTGGCTAAGAACGGCATCCGATGAAGCCAATGGTTCCAGAATTAAGGAATCCATCCGCAAAGGAGCATCGGGTTTTACACGTTCAATACAACGGGCTATGTTTTTAATGGAAGTAATTTGCCCTGTTACAATGTGAAAATTAGCCTCCAACCGGCGACCTGCCATTCCAATAGGATTTTTAATTCCGGGCTCATTATCTACAATATACTCCTGAGGAATTACATGGATAATTTCTTCTCCGGGTTGCATCACCAGTTTGTACATGTCATCAATGATAGCATCTACATCTTCCTGGCTAATTTCCGATTCAATGGAGTCGCGCATCCGAATTCCGCGGTGCTGAATACTCTTGATGTGTTGTCCGGCAATACCCACAACCACCCGTTTAATTTCTACACCACTGTTTACCTCGGCTTGCTCCACAGCCAGGCGAATGGAATTAACGGTTTGTTCAATGTTTTGAACTGAACCGCGTTTCACACCCAAAGATTCGGATTTTCCAATACCAAGAACTTCAATTTTGCCATGATCGGTTAAGCGACCAACGATGCAACAAATTTTGGTGGTTCCAATGTCGAGACCTACGACAATTTCATGTTCGTTTTTCATGCTGAAAGGCTATTAATGTGCGGGGGGATTAGGAGTGGCGTTTATTGGGGTTGGAGGAGCCAAGGGTGGTGCATCTTTTTTAACACAAACCACCTGGTCCTTAAATTTTAAATTGATAATCGAATACTTGTTCCAGCCGGTTTTATTCAACCCCTGGAGGTAAAAATTCATCAGCTTTTCAAATTTTTCTTCCAATTGCTCTGCTTTACCAAACTGGATAAGGTGGTTGCCCATGGTTGGTACCATGCCAATTTCTCCTTTTTCGTCAACCACCAGTTGTTGCACCTGTGCCGACCAAAAAGTATCACGTTCCACCAACTGAGCAACATGAAAAATATCATCCAAAATGGTAACCGATGCCAGTTTATCGGTAGCAGGAATATCCAAACTGCGGTAATTGAATAAGTTTTCTGATTCGGTAATATTACCTGTGGCTACCGGCACCGAAGCGGTATAGATAGGCGAAAGCGGCATAATAAACCCCTGTTCGTCCATGTAAAAACTTTCCGAATGGGAATTAATAATCCGAACTATGGCTCTTTTCTGCTGAATTCGTATAAAAACATCCCCATTAAGTTCCATCCAAACTTCGGCATTCTTCACATGCGGATTTGCTTCTATGGCAGCTTCCATTCTACTTAAACTAATTTGATTGGCCGCTTTTCCAACCGGCGATCCGGTTTGATCCTCCAAAATTCGCAACACATCCTCGTTGTTGATGAACATATCACCATTGCCATTATCGATGTTTATGATAAGCTTGGAACAAAGCACCTTGCTTTGCTTATCAGTAGCAAAACCCAAACAAACCAATAGTCCGCCAACCAGCAAAATTTGCAGGCTAATCAAGGCTATGGTTTTAATTTTTTGCTTCACAACAAAACGGATGTGGTCAAGGCAAAAATATCGGTTCGGTTTCCTTACTAACTAAGGATTTCACCGAGTTTTTAACCGATTGATGTTTATTGTTGAAAACTTCCGCCTGAAATAGTAACGAAACTAGGCCCGAATTTAGTTTTGTCCCCTGTTTTTTAATTCATCCCTAATCTTGGATGCCCTTTCGTATTCCTCGTCATCCAAGGCCTCCTGAAGCATTTTCTCCAATTCATCATTGGCAATTTTTGAAAACTCATTTCCGGGAGCATCATCCTCTTCTTCTTCCATTAATCCAAAATCCGATGAATCCGGATCAATCAGAATTCCGGCAGAAGACAAAATATTCTCGTAGGTAAAAATGGGTGATCCAAATCGCAACGCCAAGGCTACAGCATCCGAGGTTCTGCTATCTATTTCCACCTCTTTTTCCCCATTACTGAAAAGTATCTTGGAAAAAAACACCCCTTCCGAAAGGTTGTAAATGATGACTTCAGCCAGTTGAATGTCAAAATTTTCTGCAAAGGTTTTGAAAATATCATGCGTCAAAGGGCGGGATGGAGTCATTTTTTCAAGCTCCAATGCAATGGATTGAGCCTCCGGACCCCCAATAATAATCGGCAACCTTCTGCGTCCATTGGCCTCGGTTAAAAGCAAGGCGTAAGCACCTGTTTGGGTCTGTGAATACTGCAACCCGATAACGTTCAGTCGAATTTTTTTCATCAAAAAAGCCCTCTGTGGCTAAGAAAATTTTTTGCAAAAGTAAATAATAGAATTTTGATTTCACATTCTCCTATTTTTGTATTCCAACCATCTGTAGAATTTTGAGTAAATGATGCGCAAATCCACTTGTACTAAGTTCATGAAAACAGCCCCACTTATCCTTCCATCCTTCCTGGTTCTGCTTTGTTCAATTTTTCTGTTCTCCTGCTCCAATAAACCCAGCTCCAAATTAGAGCCTTACCGCTGGTTATTAGGCACTTGGGAGAAAAAAGATGGCACTTATTTTTCCCATGAAAGCTGGTTGATGGGTGTATCCGAAAAAGGTGATTCGGTGCTGTTAGGCCAGGCCTTTCAAGTCGAAAATGGCGATACCCTTTTCAAAGAATTACTTAGCATTCGCGTTATTAACGACAGCGTTTATTATGTTGCCATTCCCGACAAAAGCCTTCCTACTAAGTTTCTTTTGAAATCTACCGGCGATCGTTCCTTCTCTGCTACCAACCCTCGCCACGACTTCCCTTCTACCATTACGTATGAATCGCCCGGGCCTTCCTCGCTTAACGCCAAAGTTTCCGGAAGAATCCGTGACCATTACCGCGAATTTAACTTTTCGTGGACCAAAGTAGAACCTCTGCCATAGTATTCATTTGTTTTACACTTTTATGACAATGCCCTTTTTGCGGTATTAGACTTTTGCAACCCGAAACTAAAACAGGTTGATACGCCGATTTCATATTCTTGCATTTACCCACAAATACGTTGAAATAAGCGAAATTGGGAAGTTTCACCGCGAAGGCGACAAGTTGTTTTCTTTGCTAAATCAGTGCAAAGAAGAGTGCCACCTCGATGAATTGGTTTATCTCAGCACCTGTAACCGGGTCGAGTTTATGTTCTTCACCGGCGAAAAAGTAAATGAAGCCTTTCTGAAAAAACTCTTCTCCGTCTTCTTAGAAAAAAACACCGCAGATGTAAAATTTGCATTAAACACCGGCAAGCTTTATCAGGGAAGCGACGCCCTGAGGCATTTATTCAATGTAATTTCTTCTATCGACAGCCTGGTGGTAGGTGAAAGAGAAATTATAACTCAGGTTAGGGAAGCGTTTGAAACTGCCGAACATTCTAAATTAGCCGGAGATTATAGTCGGGTAGTTTTTCGCTCAGCCATTGAAACAGCCAAATCGGTTTTTACCCATACCCATGTAGCGCATAACCCCATATCGGTGGTTTCGTTAGCCTTTCGGGAACTGCTAAAACTCAACCTGCCCAAATCAACCCGTATTTTGGTGGTAGGTGCCGGACAAACCAATACCGTTTTGGCCACTTACCTCAAAAAGAAAGGATATTCTCATTTTGTAGTCGTAAACCGCTCCGTAGAAAACGGTGAAAAACTGGCACAAAGCCTCCACGCTCCATTTTTACCTTTGTCTGAACTGGGCCATTCCACCCTGCCATTTGACCTGCTTCTCTATTGTACCGGCGCCGACAAAGCCCTTATCAGCGATAGCTTATGGAGCAAATTGCTTGGAAAAGATACCCTGGACAAAACCATTGTAGATCTATCCATTCCTTCGGGAATAGAACCATCCGTGCATAGAAATTTTAAACCAACCTACATTGGTATTGAAAGTTTAAAATCAGTTGCCCGGGAAAACCTGGACAAACGTCAAAAAGAAGTTGAAAAGTGTAAATCCATCGTACAGGAAGCTATTCAAAACACGGAGGTTTTGGTTCAACAACGCGAAATGGAACTAGCCCTAAGCTTTATTCCAACCCAGGTAAAAGCTATACGCAAAAAAGCTACCGAAGAGGTATTCCAAAAGAAACTTAAACAACTGGATCCTGCCTCCCAAGAAATTGTAGAAGAATTGTTAGACTACTTAGAAAAAAAATACATTGGCTTACCAATGAAATTAGCCAGAGAAAAACTGGTAAATAAAAATTAAGTTCCCGCTTCCTGGCGCATGGCCTCCTCATACCTGCCCACATGCTTCCAGCGGTTGTGGCTCCAAACATAGTTTCCCGGTTGCTCCGAAATGCTCTTCTCTAAAAACCTTACATAAGCCTCAGTAATTTCTCCAGGCACGGTTTCTCTTGGCTTTTCAAATGCCAAAGTAAATCGATTGGTAAAACGACCTCTGCCCAAACGCTTCGATTCCAAAAACACCACCGGCAATCCGGTTTGAAAAGCAAAATTTTCTAAACCCAATTGAAAAGGAACCTTCCTTCCAAAAAAATCAAACCACTTGGTGTTTTTAAACTTGCTTGGATTTTGATCGGCAACAAAAGCAGCCATGGTAGGCCTCTCAAAGGATGTGGCATGTCGCAACTGATTGTTTTTATCGTAAACCGAACACAACACGGCTCCATGTCGGGTGCGGATATCATACAATATTTTGTCCATTCCCTTATTATTCAACGGCTTGTAATAGGCCATGAAGGTAAATCCGGTCTTTTTTCCAAAATACCAAATTCCCCATTCCCAACCAAACTGATGCCCCATAGCTAAAATAACACTTTTATTCTGCAAAGGATAGTCGCCAATAGCCCCTTTATCGTAAACCAAACGCTTTTCCATCTCTTCAAATGCCAGGCGTTCCTGCTTCACCGTTTCGAATATCGAATCGCAGAGGTTGCTGTAAAACTCCTTGCAAATGGCCTCCCTTTCTTCTGCCGTTTTAGTTGGAAAGGCATGTTCTAAATTCGACATCACCAACTTTTTACGGTACTTAAAAACCCGATAAAGCATTACATAAAGCAAGTCGCTGATTCTGTACAAAACCGAAAAAGGCAGGCTAGCTACCGCATTCATCAATGCCTTTTGAATATAATAACCCAATCCCATGAGGGCGAAGATAGATAATGCTTAAACTAGTTGAATGGGATTATAGCCGGTTCATTAAACTATTGAGGAGTCAATGAAACCCATTTTAACTCTTGTCCGCTATCGCCCGAACGGTAATGGACATATTGCACACCAAAAATAAGCATCTCGTTTTTGGTAGACCAACTTTGGTTAACCCACACTTTCTCAGGCGGATTGGAAGGATTTTCAGGGTTGTTAGCAGTATTATCAAAGCTGGCTTTGTAATGAATAACCGTGTGTTGTGGCAGAACCAACATTTTTTCCAGACGATAAATGGTTTGCCACTCGAAGCTCCATTTTTCTAAATCCAACAAAGGAATAGTATCATGACCGGGAGTTACAGCATACGAATGAAAAGAAACCGCTAACTTATGCATGTGAGGCATTAACGACATCACCGATATACTATCGTTTAGGCGATAACTTCCATGATATGTTTTTACCGTATTCGGAAGTATGGGTCCTTTTTCATCGAGACTGGCCAGATTGATGGTTTTTACTTCTCTCACCTTTTTTTCGGTACAGAAAAACAACTCGGCAGAAGATGTAAGTGCCACCGTATCATTTAGTCCTAAAATATGCGTTTCGAATAGCAGGCCTTTTACCGCACCCACAGAATAGCCAAAACCATCGGGAAGTAAGGCATAGTTTACACCGGGAGCATAAACTCCAATGGTAAAATCGCCAAAGGTGTTTCCCTGTACAAAATGAGAAAGTGTGTCAGCACTTTGATAAACCGGATTGGTGGAATCGATACCATAAACAACACCATGGTGAACCACGCTGTTATCAGAATAACGGATGTTTGCCCCCTTTAAATAGGAAGTAACCGGGCTTGGGCTCTTCCTGAAACTCAGAAAAATTTGATCACTTAATTCGGTAAAATGGTAGGTGTTGGAGATTGAAATTACCCGATCGGGCAAAGGAAAATTGCTTTCCCCGAAAACCGGATTGGCAACAAGTTCGGTTTGGAATTTTTGCAAGGATTTCTCATTCAGTTTTTCTACCCATTGGATAATTTCCTGCTTATCCGATTCGGATAAAACCCGTTCGTTGTAAAAATGCCTTTGCTTTGGATTGGCAAACCAAAGCGGCATAATGTTTTTCTGTAAACAATAGACTATGGTTTTAGAATTGTAGTAAACCTCCCGAAAATTTGCAAAATTATATGGGGCAATTCCACTGTTGTCGTGGCAGGGTGTACACTTTTGTTGAATCAGATTCCAAGCTTTTGGCGTTTGTGCCTCCAACAAATGAAACCCAAACATCAATAATCCAAAAAACAGGAGCTTCATCTTCACCCTTTCTGTTATTTTCTTAATGATAAAGCCCAAAACATCCATAATGCTACATGCCTTCGATTCCGTGTTACCCTTCCTCTTATCCATGCTAAATAAGGGAATTTTCTAACTTCTTTCCCTTTTATTAAAACATTAATTATTAGCCGATTAACTCCTGTTTTTTTACGAATTTTTCCAACTCTTTTACGACCAAAATGAATCTGAATGAAAAGCAGTCTGGCTTGACCTATCCATTTTCGGCACAAAACAGAAAGAAAATCCGACCGGTTTAACTTTTCATTGCATAATCTCCCGGCTATTCTATCCTAAAACACTACTTGTGAAGTACCAATGGACTAGTACAGATTTACTATCAGGTTTAATCAAAACTCTACTTTCCGGGTTTGCACCCCGGGCAACGATAGAGGCAAGTAGCCCACAGGACACCGACGGCGCTAGCCTAGGGGGACGAGGACTACAGCCGATAGCGTGACCCGAACGCCGGTGCAGAAAACCGGGAACTTCTTCCGGTATAAAGTGGCGGAAGGGGGCCCGCATCCTACAATTTAAAAAAACGGCATTTAGGATTTGATTCATGATTTCGAACGCTTTACCTATGACCTTCCATTTTTTCGTGATTCCTATCCAAACCTTCGCTTTCTTTGCACTTGGTATGTTATCGCAACGGCAAGTTTTAAAGCTTCAACAAAAGCTGAGTCCACAGCAAATTCAACTGATGAAAATGCTTCA
>JAIBAJ010000098.1 GCA_019695265.1 Bacteroidia bacterium
CCGGAAGGTTAATCCAAATCCCTTAAGGATTAATAATTAATGGGGAAAGTACTCCAATCACTATTTCCATTAATTTATCATAGCCATTGAATGGAATTCCTTATGTCACTTTGAAATCCTTTCATGTGCTGCAATTCTGTCATTTTCGGAAAACCCTGGCAGTTAGGTATTTTTCAAAACCCAAGCACTAATGCATAGCCTTGAATAGTAAGCTCAGACAAAGAACTGATAGAAACAGTGATGCTTTAGTTTAGCGACCATTAGATAGGTAGCGCATCGGGCAACGATAGAGGCAAGTAGCTCCAAGCCAACGTAGCGATTTAGCGGAGTTGACTTGGACTACAGCCGATAGCGTGACCCGAACGCCTGTGCAAGTTATTTGAAATTAGCAACAACTCCTTAGGCGGAGGGGGCCCGCATAATAGGAAAATTAAAAAATAGTCTTTCCGTTGTTACTGATTTTTTCAGCAGACCTTAGATTAGCTATAACTTGAGCTCCAAAGAAGGGACGATGTACTCTCTGGCAATCCAAATTTACACTTTCTGTTATTTGTTTCCCATTTTGCAAGGCAGCCTTTCTATAAAATTTCAGTTTAAGGTTGGTTACGATGAGCTGGGTTTCAGACAAATTAACCAGTAACAACAGGTTATTAGAACTATTCAATTCACTTAAATCCATTTTTAGAATAGAGCTTTTTGTTGGAATAATAAACTCATTTGGATGGAGACCATTATATTCATTTACTTGTTGCTGAAGATTTTTAAGCAATAAATATCCCTTACCATTTTCTCTGAAATCATCACCAAGATGCAACTCGGGAATTGCGTTCTCTTCCGGATTTTCAGAAAGTTCAGGCAAATGTTGAGAATGAATGGCATTCATAAGTAAAACTGATTTTGTTTCCTCACAAATCTGGAAAATTTGGTTTAACCGAACTACCGATTCGGAGTCTTCCTTTAATACATACTGATTAGAACTCTCTTTTAACATGGAATTCAAAAGCACTTCGCTTTGCAAAAAGGCAAAAGATTTGGTTGGACTATTGGGTCTTAAATTGGTTAACAAAAACTGAACACCAAAAACCACCACCAACAAAATCGAAATAACAATGCTATTCACTTTAGTTTCCGGATTTCTGATTCCTCCAAGGAGAAAACCAGGGATAAAAATTAGTACAGCAATTGCCAGTGAAATATACCACATAAAATTGGCATGCGGCCAATGCATTACTTTAAATAAAGCAGAGAGGCAATAAAGCATGGCAACAATAGTACCTGAAGCAAGGGTAAATTTATTAGAAAACGATTGCTCTTCCTTGGCCTTCAGAACGAAGACCAATGGCAGAAAAACAAAGGAAATAATTAATATAGAAATCAAGAACAGAAAGGCAGCTCCGGGCAGGTGAAATACTTTAAATATGGATCCTACCAAGAATCCGATAACACCGAAGCTACCGCTTAATAACATGATGCGTTTCATTGTGTAATAGTGTTTAAATTTAATTAGGAGAATTGTTTCTTCTTCAATTTCAACCAGTTCTTTTTGGTAAAAAGATTGAATGGTTGTTTGATAGAATCCTTCGAAGTCTCCATTTGCTTCGAGACCTTGCTCAATGATACAACAAACATGATCTAATAGACTTTGCTGCAGGCTGTCTAACTTGACTCCACGTGCACGAATGTCGTCAAGAATAAAATCAATCTGTTCTTCAGAGAGCTGGTACATACAATGTATTTGGTTTTAAATCCAACAAAATGGTCATGGTTTCCATAAATGCCACGAGTTCATTTACCTTTTCAACCGTTTTCCCTTTTCCGGATTCGCTTAAACTGTAGTATTTCCTTACTCGCTTACCAATAAATTCAGTTTCAGTAGTCAATAACCCCTCTTCTTCCAATGCGTGAAGGGTGGGATAAAGAGCACCTTCCGTAATTTGAATTTTATCGAAAGTGAGTTCTTTAACTTTTTGGGTTATCTCATAACCATACATTCTTTTGTTATCGGCCAATAACTTCAAAACAATGGTTTTTAAAGTGCCTTTAATTAGTTCTGTGGAATAAAGCATACTAGTTATTTCAAATACATTGGACAAATATACATTAGATTCTTATGTATTATAAAAACAACGATATAATTTCCTATAAGAAAATGAAAATCAATTACTTAAATTTTATTCTTGGGCATAAAAATACCTAAGATTCAAAGGTGTCGCTTATCAAAATCCACTAAAAAACATCAGATATCTTATGGATTCTTCCTTTCTTGGGATTTAAATTTACGCAGAACATAGGTAAAAGTGAACATGTAATATCTATTCAAAACCAGGTTTCTGGAATTTTCAATGTAGGTATCGCTCAAGTTTCTGGAAACACTTTGGTTTTGGTTCAGGATATCAAATACGCTTAAGCGCAATTCAGCATTTTGATTTTTCAAGAATTTATAGGCAAAACCTCCATTCCATAAAAAGAAACTGGTATTGAATGCTGAACCGAGTCCGGTATATAAGGTATGGTTTAATTCTGTTGAAATAAGAAAGCCTTTCCAAAATTGCCAATTCAATCTGGCCGATGAATTTTGTATATAATAATTAGAGTTTTGAGTTTGCAACAACGAGTTAGAAACCAGGTAATAGTTACCGGTAAGGCTCACTGTAAAGTCAAGTTTTTCATTGATATTACTACTTAATACGAAACCTGCAGTTGGATTAGCTGATTTGGCCAAATTTCTTTCATTGTTGATTAAACTGGGAGTTTGACTATACCCAAAACCTGCATTAAAATTTAAGTTGCATTTGATAAACGTTAACGGTAGTCCATAGTTCAAGAAAATTCTTCCATTAAGATATCCATTTAAATTGATTGGTTTGGTAATCCTAGCCCCTCTATACAAGGTTACACCTTGAGTAAGCAGGGTATCAGAACTAGCAATAAATGTTGAGTTACCAACATAATTAAGCGTAGTTGAAATATTTCCGAATAAGAAAAAATTTGTGCCTTTTTCTGCATTCGCCCAACTAAATCTGGAACCTAAAAAATGAGAATAATCCTGTTTCAAGAATGGATTACCGGAGGTTAACATGAGTGGATTTGAATTATCCACTACTTCTTGCAATTGAGTAATGGAAGGAGGGTTGGTATTTGATCGATAAAAAATCCTCCAATTCGCTTTTTTACTAAATTGTACCATCATCATAGCCATTGGAAGCACATTGGAAAATGACCTAAAAGTTCCCTGATTATTGGGGAATTCCTGGTTTCCTTCTAATTCAGCATATTGGTATGACGCTCCAAGCATAAAATTAAACATATCTGTTCTAAACCTATAGCTCAATCGAACTCTTTGAACGGCATAGGTATTTCCATAGGTACTGCTTAAAATTGAATCCAGAACCTGATCCTGAATAGAATCCATTCCTAATTTATAGGTTCGTTTATCCGCATTATTCCAAGTTACCGCAGGTATATAATTTAGTTCCACAATACTTTTCTTTCCTACAGGTTCAGTATATCCTATGTTTCCACCAACTGTAATTCCTCTGCTTTGGTTGGATCCTAGTTGTTCTAAAAGCACTTCGGTAGAATCTGAACTTTCAAAATAATAGTTTTGAGAATTTAACTTTGAAGTTCCCTTTCTATTATTTCCTTGAGAATTGGCGCTCAATGAAAATGTTCTTCCTTTCTTTAAAAACTTATGTTGATAAAGAATTTCACCTGAAAAATTATAAACCTCATTAAAACTATGGTTTGCAGTATTGGTGGAATTTAGGGTTGCCTCTTGGAAGGAATTAGATCCATTAGAGGAAGTTGTCGTTATTGCCCTTTGATAGGTTAATTTTGGAGTAAAAATGATAGAATTTAAGGTATCCGGATTGTATTCGACCCTTAAACTTCCACGATGGATCATATTCTCTTTGGAACTTGAATTACTTTCTTGATAGACCTGCCCTTGCAATTCATTGTTAAAGTAGGTTCGTTCGAGTGAATTCTCATTTCCATTTTCAGACAAATTAAAGAAATAGGAAGTGTTAATAGTCAACTTTTTACCCCAACTTTCGCTGTAATTTATTCCTGCTGCATGTGTTGTGGTAATTCCGCCTAAGGAAGAAACAGTAAAATTATCGGCATCACTCTGATAACCGGGAGGTCGTCCCATTCCTCCTCCACCCATTCCTCTACCTCCCATACCGCCGCCTGGCCCTCCTTGTTGTTGAGGAAAAATCCCGGCAAGGTCCTGGGAAGAAAAATTCTGAACATTAATATTATTACTTTGTCCGATAATTGATATTTTTCTTTTAGACGAAAACAAATTCAGATTTACCCCACTTTGGTATCTGTTATTGGTAAAATCAGTTCCATAGCCACCGAATACCTTCCCAAACTGGCCATTCGATTTACCCGGTTTGGTAATAATATTGATTGTTTTAGTGGTATTACCATCATTGAAACCGGTTAGTTGACTTTGATCGGAAAGTTTATCAAACACCTGGATTTTATCTACTACTTCGGCCGGTAAATTTTTTAATGCAGCAGTAACATCATCTCCAAAATACTCCTTTCCATCAATTAAAACTTTCTTAACATCCTCACCATGAGCTTTTAAAGTACCTCCTTCCATGGTAATTCCGGGCATTTTCTTGGCAAGGTCTTCCAGAGAAGCATCGGGATTGGTTTTAAATGCATTTGCATTGTATTGAGTAGTATCTCCTTTCTGTTCTGCACGTACTGCCCTTTCTTCTACTCTGGCCTCCGTCAAATTCAGACTTTTGGGTTTTAAAAAAATAGTTCCCAAATCCAAATCATCTGATATTCTCCCCAAAGGTTGAGTGTAGGTATAGCTACCTAAATACGATACTCGAAGTTTATACTGACCTGATTCCTGAACTACCATTTTAAATCGACCTTCTATGTCGGTGGTAGTTCCGATGGATTTGGAGCTATCAGGAATGGAAACCAGAAGAACATTAGCACCTACTAAAGAAATCCTGCTGCTTTCATCTAATACAACTCCTTGTACTCGGAAGTCCTGGGAAAAAACCTTTGAGGTAAGAAATAGTAAAAATAATAATAGATGATACTTTTTCAAGATTTGCAAAAGTGCAAAATCACATTTGGGTTTCCTGCATTTTTTTAAACATTTGCAAAAATCCTGTTCAATCGAGATTAAATAGGGTATGCTGAAAAAGTTAACCAGAAGGAAAGGATTATTTTTAATACTTTTTATGTGGGCCCCCTCCGCCCAACCAGCTATTTATTAACTCCAAACTAACCTGCCCGGGCGTTCGGGTCACGCTTTCGGCAGTAGTCCTCGGCCCACTTGGCTAGCGCCGCGTGTGCCTGTGGGCTACTTGCCTCTATCGTTGCCCGATGCGCTACCTATCAGTTTATTTTCCAACCCAATTTGTCACGCTATCCATCAGGCAACTGCAAGAAGTTCATTGCGGAATGAGAAAAAATTATGGCAAGCGCTAAGGCGAATAAGCACTTAAATAGTTAAGAATAAATGGCTTAGAAACTATGCATCAGTCCTACTATAAAATCCAGAATCCAACCTTTTGCTTTTCTACATATAAATTTAAGGAATTGGAAATTTGAAAGTAAATGATGCTCAACTATTTTTGCAAAAAACACTCCGGGTTAAATTTACTAGTTAGTTTTGACTTCCGGAGAAAACTAAGTTTTAGTCTATTCTTCAATTCCAAAATAAACCATTAATCTTTTGAATGAACCCTTCAATTAAAACATATCTAGAAAGTATGATGCCTGATCGAAGGTCTTTGGGTTTATTCCGAATAATTCTGGGAATTAGTTTAGTTTACAATTTGGCTGTAATCAAATGGTCGTTTATTCCACAATATTGGGGGAGCCATCCACTTATTCCACCAGGTGTTATGCAAAATTTGGGAGGAGGTTTTGTAAAAACCATTTCGGTTTTTACCTTCATACATTCAGATGGATTTGCTTACTTATTTTTTGGCATTGGTATTCTATCTGCAATTTTCTTAACGGTAGGCTTTCTATCCAGGATTTTTTCGTGGATCAGTTTAATTATCCATTGGAACATTGTTCAAGCCTATGCAGCATTTTCATTTGGGTTTGACATGTTTTTATTTCAAATTCTTTTTTGGGCGTGCTTTTTACCACTGGATTCCGAGTTTTCAGTAAAAAAACAATCCAATCAAAAAATTTCCGTTTGGCCGGCACTTGTTCTAATTATTCAGGTAACCTGGATTTACTTTAGCACCGGAATGGCTAAATACGGAGATAGTTGGACCAGTGGATATGCGGTAAGGAATATGTTGGTGGATTATTGGGGAGCAACAGACTTAGGTAAAGAATTAAGTAGTAATAAATTGTTTTACACCGCTACAACCTATATATCCTTAATTGTGGAACGATTATTCCCGATTCTGGTACTACTAATTCCAAAATTCAAATGGACAAGACCTGTATTATGTGTGTTTTTGGCATTGTTCCATATTTCCATCATGTTGAGTTATCATGTTGGTAGTTTTTCAATCACCGGCTTAGCTGTTGCAGCTTTTTTTATTCCCGGAAACTGGTGGGAAATTATTGGAATACATTCATTCCATCAATTAAATCTTCAATGGGAGCTGCCATTTCAGGGTTGGAAGAAGAAAACTTTAGGCTATTTACTTATTTTATCCATCTTCATTATTAGTTGGAAAAACATTTTCTTTTTACTTGAATATTCTTCTTTGCATTTAAATTCAAAATTCCAGCAAAAGGTACAAAAAATCAGTCATTTGAACATTCCTTCACCAATCCATGTATCCATATTTTGGCAATATTGGAAAATGTTTGCCCCCAATCCTCCTGTAAAAGCCGGTTGGTTCAGTTTGGAAGAATTGAAGGAAGATGGTACGGTAATCGATGTAATTTCACATAAAACTGTTCAAGAAAAACCAAGTGTTTTATGGAAACCCAAGCAATTTGAACTCTATTTATTGATGTATTCCAGGACCTTCGACTTACCCGATTCCGGTACAAGGAAATTTAGATTCTTTTTAAAATATTGGACTCTAAATCATTTAAAACACATTAACAATCAAGATTTTAAAAATATTTTCTTTACCGATTATTTGTTTATTATTGCTAACCAGAAATCCCTTTCCCAAACATATGTTAAGCGACATATTCTATCGGTTTCGAAAATTATTGACGAAAATTACGAAATAGGCCAAGGTTCAATAGAATAATAAATGAAATTCCTCCAGCTCGTTATTACCATTGTTTGCTTTCTAAATTCATTACTTGGATTTAGTCAAAGAGATATTTCCCAGGATTCTTCCTTTTATGATTTGAAAACAGCTTTATCTAACAAGGAAAAGGTTGTATTATTAGTTTTAAACAATGAAGGATATAAAGAATTACCATCTCAGATTTTAGAATTTCCTAACCTGAAGGCACTTAATCTATCTCATAATAAATTAAAAACACTACCATCCTGGATTGCCCAAATTTCCAATTTGGAAAGTCTAATTCTACTCGACAACAAAATCGATTCATTTCCTTTTAGTATAACTTTTCTTGCCAATTTGAAGGATTTGGACTTAAGCGGAAATCAGTTGGATTCATTGCCATTTGAATTAAATAATTTAAAGAAGTTGGAGCGCTTGACTTTGGCTGATAATCAATTGATAGAAGCAAGTTCTGCTTTTGAATTATATAACTTGAAAAGTCTAATTTTAAGGAATAATAAAATTGGCTTCATACCCAGGGGGGTTGGGAAATTAAGGAAATTGGAGGCGTTATGTGTTGCCAAAAATGGAATCATTTATTTACCTGAAGAGCTCTTTTTACTGCCTTCCTTAAATTATCTTTCCTTATTCAGGAATCAAATAAAAACAGTTTCTGATCAGGTATGTAACTTAGGCAAACTCAATTATTTAAACCTTTTAGGCAATCAATTAACCAATCTTCCTGAATGTTTATTAACTTTGCCCAACATCAACATAATTAATGCCGGGGCAAATAGTTATGATGAAGAAACAATAAAGCATCTAAACAGCTTAAACATAAAGAAAATCAACCTTTTCCTCGAAAAAAACCAAAACGAAAGTTTTTTCCATTAGACAATCCAACCCTTCTAACCATGAAGAAATTTTACTTGCCAATTATTACCCTTTTCTTTTCTGTACTTACATTTTGTAATTCATTTGCTCAAACCTTAAGAGTTCAAGGAAGGGTAAATTCCTTGTCTTTATCGGATTGCAGCGATTGCAATAGCAGTGCAGACCCGAGGATTAAAACACGCATTTCAACTACTACACAACCTTGGTCTTCGGAATACAAAAATGAAAGGGACAATGTGGGTTGTGATGGAGGATTGTCAACAAATCCGGGAATTTATGATGTGACCGGTACTCCTATTACCGATGCTTGGTGGGTTGATATTAGAGGATACGAAACCGATGGATTTATATGTGGAGGAGATGACGGAAATTGTGATAGTTATTCCGGGCCTTCAGGTGTTTCAGGTGTTATTCTAACCACTTGGGCACCGAGTTGTTCAGGAACTTGGAATAACTTCAATGCATCAAGAACTTGTAATTCAGGTGGTACTCAAGTTTATACCAGTGCTACCCAATTGCGTTATCATTTCGATTTTGCCAGTCTTACCGATGCCAATGCAGGAGGTACCATTTCATTGTCAGTACCTAGCGATGCGAATCTTTGTATTGGAGGAAATCCCAATCAAATTAATGGAAATTCTATTTTGAGTGATCGATTTTCATCGAGGGATTGGGAAGTTAGCACCAATGGAGGATCGTCTTTTACTTCGCTTGGCTCATCAGGTCAAAATTACGACCCACCGGCATTAACTGCAGGCACGTATATTTATCGTAGGAAATTAACGTATTGCACAGACTTTGCAGGAGGAACAAAAACAGTTTATTCCAATTCCATTACCATCACGGTAAATCCTTTAGACAATGCTAATTTTTCATACTCCTCTGCATCGTATTGTTCCAATTTAGCCAATCCGAGTCCAACCATTACGGGACTAACCGGTGGAACATTTTCTGCTACTGCCGGTTTATTTATTAATCCAACAACTGGGGTTATCGCTTTAGCTTCTTCAACTCCAGGCGGGCCATACACAATCACCTATACAACCAATGGAACTTGTCCCAATTCAAGTACTCAACAAGTTAGTATTGTAGCAGCAGATAACTCCAGCTTTAGTTATTCGGCAGCTTCTTTCTGTGTAAACAATGGAGGTACTGCTGTTCCGGTAGTAACGGGTTTAGGTGGAGGAACCTTTTCATACACACCCAATTCAGGATTAACCTTTAATACAGGAACCGGAGCAATTACGCTTGCTACCAGCAATCCTGGAACCTATTCAGTAATGTATATTACCAATGGAGTTTGTCCTGATACTTCAACCAATTCAGTTATTGTTACAGCTGCAGACAATTCCTCTTTTTCTTACTCCTCTAACACCTTTTGTGTAAATGGAACAACCAATCCATTGCCACAAATTACAGGTTTAACCGGAGGTACATTTGCATCCTCTCCTGCAGGTTTAAGCCTGAATGCATCAACCGGAGAAATTACTTTATCAACCTCTGCTACCGGAATTCCATATATCATTACATATACCACAGTAGGTCCTTGTGCAACTAGTTCGAATTTTTCAGTAATCATTAACCCTTCACCTGTTGTTTCTTTCACCGGCTTGGCTGCTGATTATTGCATTAACAATACTTCATCGATTACATTAAATGGCTCTCCGGCAGGAGGAACATTTTCAGGTTTAGGTGTAGTTGGAACTACCTACACACCTTCCCTAACAACCATTGGCACTCATGTAATTACATACAACTATACTGATGGAAATGGATGTAGTGCATCTTCAAGCCAAAATGTTCTAACCAATGGTCTTCCATTTGTTTCAATTTCAGGAACCTTACCTGCTTATTGTGTAAGCGAAAATACACCTATTACTTTGACGGGTTTCCCTGCTGGTGGTAGTTTTTCAGGTCCAGGCATTTCAGGTTCTGATTTTACACCCTCAACAGCAGGTTCAGGTATTCATACCTTAACCTACACCTACACCGATCCAAATGGTTGTACCAATTCTGCAAGCACACAAGTAACAGTTTATGCTTTACCAACTGTGGCATTTGCCGGCTTAAATACTGATTATTGTATTACTGCATCTCCAAGCAATTTAACCGGATTTCCTTCCGGAGGTAGCTTTACAGGTACCGGATTAAGTGGATCATCCACATTTGACCCACAAGTGGCCGGTGTTGGAGGTCCTTATACCTTAACCTATACTTACACAGACGCCAATGGATGTACCAATTCTGCCAGCCAAACAACCGTAGTTAATAATACTCCAACAGTTAGCTTTACTGGATTAGCTGCACAATATTGCACCAATGACCCTTCTGCTACCTTGAGTGGCAACCAAGTTGGAGGAATCTTTTCTGGTCCTGGAATAAGCGGAACTACATTTTCACCATCCACATCAGGTACAGGTAACCTTACCATTACGTATTCATACACGGATGGAAATGGATGTTCTAATTCAATTTCTCAATCTACGGTAGTATATACTGCACCAACTGTAAACTTTGCAGGATTAGCATCTGCCTATTGCGAAAACGACGCATTGGATATTCTAATCGGATTCCCGGCAGGTGGCACATTTTCAGGAAATGGTGCAGTTGGAAATAATTTTAACCCCCAAGTTGCCGGAGTAGGAAATCAAACAATAACCTATACCTATACTGATGCTAATGGATGTTCCAACCAGGCTTCTAATTCTACCGTTGTAAATTCAACACCTGCAGTTTCATTTAGTGGATTGGCCGGAACATATTGCATTAGCCAAACCACTGCTGTTAGTTTAAATGGATCGCCAACGGGCGGAACTTTTATGGTTAACTCCGTTGTTGGAGGCAGCTTTATCCCTAGTGTGGAAGGATTAGGGAACCACACCATAAGCTATTTTGTAACCAACGCCCAAGGATGCTCTGATACGGCCTCTTTAGGAACAACCGTTGTGCCTGCCCCGGTGGTATCTTTTACAGGATTAGCTGCCCAATATTGTTCGAACGCTTCCTCTATCACTCTAACTGGTAACCCAGCCGGTGGAACATTTACCGGATCTGGTATTATCGGAAGTACATTCGATCCAACTGCAGCAGGTACAGGAACCATATCTATTACCTATTCCTATTCAGATGGTAATGGTTGCAGCAATAGTTCTACAAACTCTACTGTAGTGGTGGCCGCTCCGGTTGTTAATATTGCAGGTCTGGATGCAAGCTATTGTATTAATGGTTCTTTAGATCAGTTGACCGGCTTTCCAACAGGAGGAACATTTACTGGAAATGGAATTTCGGGAACTAATTTTAATCCTCAGGTTGCAGGAACAGGAACCCATACTATTACTTATTCTTATACAGACAACAATAGTTGCACTAGTACTACCACTGCAAGCACTCTGGTTAATGCTCAACCTGTGGTTTCATTTAGCGGATTATTAAACACCTATTGCATAGATAATTCTGTTGGAACTCAATTAATTGGTAGTCCATCCGGTGGAACATTCTTTGGAAATGGCATCTCCGGCAATTTATTTGTTCCGGCTAATGCGGGATTAGGTTCTCAAACCATTTTTTACACCTATACCAATGGAAATGGTTGCTCTGATACCATTTCAAATACCACCACAGTCAATGCTCTTCCTGTTGTAAGTTTAACAGGATTGAATACCACCTATTGTGCAGCAGATCCTGCATCCGTATTAACAGGCTTACCAGGTGGTGGTACATTTTCCGGACCAGGCAACGTAAGTAGCGGATCTTTCAATCCTGCTGCAGCGGGTGCCGGTACATATAATGTAACCTACACATATACCGATGGATTTGGTTGTACTAATAGCGCACAAGTATCTACTGAAGTATATCCAATGCCTAACACCCCGATTATTTCACCTCAAGGCCCAATTAACCTTTGTGTAGGAAGTGATACCTTATTAGATGCCGGAAATGGTTACAGTACGTATACCTGGTTCCTAAACTCCGGAGCTATTGGAAATGCACAAAGTTTCAATGCATCTCAGGCAGGAACTTACTATGTAACAGTAGCGAATACTTTCAATTGCCGGGCTACCTCCGGAACCGTAACAATTAATGCTGTTCAATTGCCTGTAATTAACCTCGGTAATGATACCACCTTCTGCCTTGGAACTACCTTTACACTTAACGCAGGTAATGGTTATACTTCCTATGCATGGAATACCGGAGCCAACACCTCAACTATTACTGTAAACAGTCAGGGCATTTATTCAGTTTATGTAACAGATGCCAATGGTTGTCATGGATCAGACCAAATTTCAGTACTTGCCGGAAATCTTCTTAACCCGGTTATTACTGCTCAAGGAAATACCCAAATATGCCAGGGTGATACCGTAGTTTTGGATGCAGGCTCTTACGCTACTTATAGTTGGAGCGATGGAGGACAAACCACCACACAATTCTTTAATGCAACTTACGCAGGTCCGATTTCAGTTACCGTAACAGATGCAAATGGTTGTTCGGGAACTTCTGCCCCTGTACAAATTGACGTATTACCTCTTCCAATAGTAAATATTGTTGCAAGCGGTCCAACCGAACTATGTGCAGGTAATTCAGTAACCTTAACCGCAGATCCGGGTTTTGTTAGTTACCAGTGGAGCGATGGGGTTACCGCAGCTTCAAATATTGTAACTCAACCCGGAAGCTATGTTGTTACAGTTGTAGGATCAAATGGTTGTGATAATAGTTCTGCTCCTGTGGTAGTTAATATTCACACCCCTCCTCAACCTACCATAACTGCCAGCGGTCCAACTACATTCTGTAAAGGAGGCTCAGTTAACCTAACCTGTGATCCGGGTGGTATGCAATATTTATGGACAACAGGAAGCACTTCTCAAACAATAAATGTTACTCAAACCGGTGATTATTGGGTAATTGTTGAGGATGGATTTGGATGCTCAGATAGTTCATACGTATTAAATCCTGTTCATGTGGAAGTAATTAATCCTTCACCGATAATTAGTATCAATGGAAATACCTTCACCTCTACTCCATTTGCATCGTACCAATGGTATCAAATTTTAGGTGGTGGACAACCGGATTCATTATTAGTTGGACAAACCAATCAAACCTACGTTGCCACCTCCAGTGGTACCTATTACCTAATTGTGACAGACCAAACAGGTTGTACCGGATCCAGCGTAGTTATTGAACATACCTATAATGCTATCCAGGAAAACAACTTCTTTAGCGGATTCCATGTTTATCCTAATCCAACTGAAGATTTGTTAACAATTGAACTTGGATTAGGCAAACCAAGTGCAGTTGAATTCCAAATTATCAACGGTAACGGACAATTAGTTAGAAACATAGAGTTAGGGCAACAAAACAAACAATTAGAAAAAAGCTTTAGGGTTGATAACCTGGCCAACGGAATTTATACCTTAATTGTTAAAGCCGGAGAACATACTATCCGAACTAACTTCGTCAAGAGGTAATACACTCAAAAAAAAAGGAGATCAGTTTGATCTCCTTTTTTTTTGAGCATTTGGGTTTGATCCTATTCTATTCCCACTAGACACAATTTTTAACTTCGAAGGGACTTTCCGCTTTTTTTTTATTCTTACCAATTTGATTCCAATCATCCTTTTCTCCGAATCTATTCTATTATTTTGCATTAGAAATACTTACTTTCGAATACCAGTTTGTGATTGTTCAATTTAACCAGGCAACTAGAGAACCAAATGAGATTCATAAACATAAACCAATTAATCCTTGAGTAGCCCAACATGAACCTTCCAAAAACACCCCTTTTACTGTCCTTTCTTTTAATCGGAATTTCATCCTGCAAAAAAGACCAGGATAACAA
>JAIBAJ010000099.1 GCA_019695265.1 Bacteroidia bacterium
TTGGGCGGTAGGGGGCCCGCCAAATAAATAACTAAAAAAAACTGCCGAAAATCAGTTCCATTAATTTCATTAAATTTCCAATTCATTGTCTAATTTCGCCTCCCGAAAATTAATTCCACACATTCATCATGAGTCTATTAGTAGTTGGCACCGTTGCATTCGATGCTATTGAAACCCCATTTGGCAAAACCGATAAAATTTTAGGAGGCGCTGCCACTTACATTAGCCTTGCGGCATCGTATTTTACCAATAAAATCAACCTGGTATCGGTTGTTGGAGGTGATTTCCCGCAAGAGTATATCGATATGTTAAACCGCCACGGTGTTGATACCCAAGGCTTGCAAATTAAAGCAGATCAAAAAACCTTTTTTTGGTCGGGTAAATATCATATTGATATGAATACCCGCGATACTTTGGACACCCAGCTCAATGTTTTGGGTGATTTTACTCCGGTGGTGCCTGAGGCCTTTAAAGATTGCGAATTTTTGATGTTGGGCAACCTCATGCCGAAATTGCAACAGGCCGTATTGAAACAATTGCCAAAACGTCCGAAACTTATTATGATGGACACCATGAATTTTTGGATGGAAACTGCTTGGGACGATTTGTTGGAGACTATAAAAATGGTGGATGTGTTGACCGTGAATGATGAAGAAGCTCGTTTGTTGACCAAAGAATATTCCTTGGTTAAGGCGGCTAGAAAGATCCTTGACATGGGGCCTAAGTATTTGATTATTAAGAAGGGAGAACATGGTGCTTTGTTGTTTAACAAGGAGAATGTGTTTTTTGCACCTGCCTTGCCATTGGAAGATGTATTTGATCCGACCGGAGCAGGAGATAGTTTTGCCGGAGGGTTTATAGGATATTTAGATCAAACCAAGGACATTTCGTTTGACAACCTGAAACGTGCCATTATTTTTGGTTCAGCTACCGCATCGTTCTGTGTAGAGAAGTTTGGAACAGAACGAATTGCCGGATTGAGTCAGGAAGAGGTAGATGAAAGGGTACAGGAATTTATTGAATTGGTTCAATTTGATATATCTTTGGTTTAATGATTTCGTTGCAAAGCTGTATTCTTCGTCCATGGCAATGGTCTGATAGAAACAACCTGGCTTTGCACGCAAACAACCGAAACATTTCTATCAACCTGCGGGATTCTTTTCCTTGGCCTTATACCTTGGATGATGCCGATGCTTTTTTGAATTTAGCTGTGGGGCAGACTTTAACCCGGTTTGCTGCCATTGAAATAAATGGGGAAGCCGTTGGGGGAATTGGCTTGGAATCATTTTATGATGTAAACCGATTTGGCAGTGAGATAGGGTATTGGTTGTCGGAAAAATACTGGGGCAAAGGGATTATGAGCGAAGTGCTTCGGGCCTATACAAGTTACGTTTTTCAGAATACCGAATTGGTTCGGTTGGAAGCCTTGGTTTTTAGTTGGAACCGGTCCTCGGTAACAGTTTTGGAACGCTGTGGTTATGGTTTTGAAGGTAGGTTAAAAAAAGCTTGTTTTAAGGCCGACCAGTGGTGTGATCAATTGATTTATGCTAAACTGAAGGAATGAAAAAGCTAAAGTTTATTAGTGCTTGCTGCTTGTTATTCTTTTCCTGTGGAAAGGATAGGTTGAACGTTCCGCAAGGAGTGCTGAAGGCCGATACTTTGTCGCAAATACAAGCCGAATTCTACCTGATTGAAGCTGCTAATAACCTGGTACTGATTAACCACGATACAACCAAAGCCTCGTATGATCAGTATTACGAAGCGGTTTTGAAAAAGCACAATACCACGAAGGCGCAAATAGATAGCAGTTTGAATTTTTATGCCCAATATCCGGACGAGTTGGATTCTATTTTTTCTAAAACCTTGTTGTTGTTAGAAAAGCAACAGCTTAATTATCAAGCCAATACTCATGAATAGTTCCTCTTCTTCTAACATGGCCATAAAGCCTGCTTTGTGGTTGGGTGGTTTAAGTTGTTTGTTGGTTGGATTGGTTGGTTTTTTTATCGGGGAAAGGGACCATATTTTGGTTTTATGTTTGGTTGTTTCGGTTGGGGTAACGCTTGGGGCCTGGTTTATTTTCAAGCATTTTTCAGAAGAGTTGATTAATGAGAAAGTAAAGTTGCTGTACAAGTTAACCGGAATAAATAAATCGCAAGAAGGGGTAGAAAGCGGAGATGTGTTGGAAAGGGCAGAGCAAGATGCCAGGAAATGGTCGAGTAGCAACCAGGCTGAGTTGGAGCAATTGAAGCGTCTAGAGACCTATCGCCGGGAGTTTATTGGAAATGTATCGCACGAGTTAAAAACCCCCATTTTTAACATTCAAGGCTATATACATACCTTGTTGGATGGTGGTTTGGAGGATCCGGAAATTAATGTGGATTATTTGAAACGGGCCGATAAAAGTGTGGAACGAATGATAACCATAGTCGAGGATTTGGAAACCATTACCCAGTTGGAAAGTGGGGTTATTACCTTAGATAAAACCAAATTTGACCTGGTGGACCTGATTAAGGAGGTTATTGAAAGTGTGGAAAAGAAAGCCAAGGACCGCGATATCAAGGTGAAGTTGGAAAAGAAGCCGGATAAGGTGTTGAAAGTAATTGGCGATAAGGATAGGATAAGGCAAGTGTTAACGAATTTAGTGATGAATTCGGTTAAGTATGGGAAGAAGGGTGGAAAGACGGAGCTGCAATTGTTTGATACGGAAGAAAAAATTTGGGTGGAAATTTCGGACGATGGAATTGGGATTCCGGAGAAGCATTTGCCCAGGATTTTCGAACGGTTTTACCGGATTGATAAAAGCAGGTCGAGAGAGGCCGGCGGTAGTGGCTTGGGATTAAGTATTGTGAAACACATTATTGAAGCCCACGAAGAGCAGATTAATGTGAAAAGCAAGGAAGGAGAAGGGACTACCTTTTCATTTTCAATTCAAAAACTGGGAAGTAAATAGGGTTTGCCGAAAAAACTAACCGGAAGGGAAAGACAATTTTTTTAATACGTAGTATGCGGGCCCCCTCCGCCCAATTAGATTTGTGCAACTCCTGAAATTTCTTTACAGGCGTTCGGGTCACGCTTTCGGCTGTAGTCCTCGGCCCACTTGGCTAGCGCCGCGTGCGCCTGTGGGCTACTTGCCTCTATCGTTGCCCGAGGGTGCAACCTCCGCCTGTAGCTACTAATCCAACTTGTTATGGTATCTATTTGTTTTCTGCAAGGAGGTATCTTTTCAAACCAAGTTCAATAACTTTGGAAGAATATCGATTGCAAATTGGTAGTAGTTGCCTAAACAACTTTTGCAGTGGCAATACAAACCTGCCGGGTACAAAGAAAGTTGTTCCTTGCTGTTGTGTTTACGAATAAGCGAAAAAGAAAAATTAGAACAATTTAACCCGTTTACGCATTTTGCGGGGAACGGCGAATTTTTTAGCATAGGCTTCGAGGTAAAAATCCTCTTTTTCCCTCATTTCAAATTGTTCTTCCTTTGTTTTATCTTTATAGCCGCAGAGATGTAATATTCCGTGAAACAAAACCCTTTTAAGCTCAATATCGAAGCTGGTTTGGAATAAAGTTGCATTTTCCCTTACCCGATCTACACTTACATAGACTTCAGATACCAGCAAGCGATTGTCGTAATGGTCTGAGTATGAATAATCAAAGGTGATGATATCGGTTAAAGTGTCGTGGTTGAGATGTTGTTTATTAATTTCATAAAGACGTTCGTCGGTAACGAAATAGTATACAATTTTCTCTACCGTCTTTTTCTCTTGTTCAGCAATTTCCATTAACATAGAAATGGTTTCTCGGACTCGTGGAATCTTGAATACCGGAACTTCTCGAACAAAATTAATCTCAGCCATTGGGGTAGTAAATGTAGCAGCAAATGTGCTAGGATTAGCCACATAAAAAAATCTTGGTGAAAGACTAATAATTTACTCCACCTTGAACCCCAATACCAACACGTCATCCACTTGTTCCAAATCTCCCTGCCAAAACCTAAAGGTTGATTCAATCAAGTGGAATTGTTCATCCATGGAAAGTTCGTTGCATTTTGTCAGCAATTTTCTAAACAATTCATACTTCATTTTCTTTCCATGTTGCCCTCCAAATTGGTCGGCATAACCATCTGAAAAAAGGTAAACCCCATCACCCGGAAGAAGGTTTATTTCATGGTTAGTGAAGTTTTTATTTTCAGAAATGCCGGGACCAACTGGATAACGGTCTCCTTTTATTTTTATTAACTCCCCGTTTCGAATGATAAAAAGAGGATTGATAGCGCCGGCAAATTCAATCGACCGGGTTAGGATATTATACTGAAGAATGGAAACATCCATACCATCTTTCACGCTAACATGGGCAGATTTAAACACCTCCGTTACTTCTTTGTCCAGGTAAGCTAAAATGTGGTTCGGGTGGATGAGTTTTTGTTCATTTACGGCCTGGTTTAAGGCATTGTATCCAAGCATACTTAGCAAGGCTCCCGGTACACCATGTCCGGTGCAATCAACGGCTGCCAAATATGCCAAATGGTCTTTGCGGTGAAACCAATAAAAGTCCCCACTTACAATATCCCGGGGTTTGAAAAAGAGCATAAGATCCCCAAAAGACTCTTTTATTCGATTAATTGGGGGAAGTATAGCATTTTGTATTTCCTTGGCATACGAAATACTATCTGTCATCTCGATATTCTTCAAAAGCACTTCAAAGCCAAATCGTCTTCGTTTTTTAACCTCCTCTTTTAACTGAACATTGGCCTTTATCAATTCCTCTGTTCTGGCCATTAACTTCTTTCTTAAACTTTCGGTCAGGTTAACCAAACTATCGTCGTAAAGGCTTGCCTCCGTGCAATCTTTGAAAAAACAAAGCACCTCACTTACCTGTCCTAATTCGTCGGTCATCGGAAAATAATGTGCTTCGAAGTAACCTCTTGTTTCAGTAAATGGGAAGAAGAATGGACGGTTTTTTGAAAGCGCTTCTTCTCCTGCAAAACACCGTGAAATAAAGGATTGTTCACCAATGTCTTTCAGAAACGGACAAAGGTCAAAAAGGTCTTTTCCTAAAGCCAGGGAGGTATCAATTCCTGATAAACGAACCATAGCCTCGTTCCAAACAAGTAGTTTTCTGGAAAGGTCAAAAACCATCACCCCGTCCAGGTTTTTCTGAATCAGGGTTTGCAAAAGGCCTCTGTTGGTTTGGGTAGCAAGAAGCATGTTAAATTCCTCTTTTGGAGGGGAAATGGGAGGCTTTATACCTGACACAAATAAAAAAGTTACTAGTATTTCGGTCATTTTCAGACCATTCTAACCGAATTGAAAGGGCTTTTTATCCGGACATAAGCTATCCGGGCAGGGAAGCTCTGACAAAATTTTTACTTCGTATTTTCGATTTTTCTTACCTTCACCCCTCTGTTTTCACCTTAATTAACCCCGCGTTCTATGAATAAAATCCTTACGCAGATAAGCCTTTTCGTGATATTTATGCTAAGTGTAAACATGACACTTAGCCAAACCATTTCCGGAAAGGTAGCCGACCAAAAAAATGAAATCCTATTCGGAGCCACCGTGGTAATCGAAGGAACCACCATTGGCAATACCACCGATTTAGAAGGAGATTTTACCATACCCAATGTAAAACCCGGAAAATACAACCTGGTGTTTTCCTACATCGGTTATGCCAAGCTTAAAAAAGCCATTGAAGTGGTTGCCGGAAAGGACCTGGATTTGGGGTTAATCAAAATGGAAGAGGATAAGAAAATGCTAACCGAAGTAGTGGCTGTTGGTTATGGAACAACCCAAAAACGTGATGTAACCGGTTCGATTTCTACAGTTAAGGCCAAAGACCTTCAAAACGTTCCTATGACCAGCTTTGAACAAAGTATTCAAGGAAAGGCCGCCGGTGTTCAAATCACCAGTGCCAATGGTGCTCCGGGTGGTGCTGTTAAGGTGCAGGTGAGAGGAACAAGTTCTATTTCGGCAGGTAGCGAACCACTTTATGTAGTAGATGGAATTCCAATTACCACCGGCGATTTTGGCGACCCTAGTAAAGGAAGCCGTACCTCCGCTATGGCAGATATCAACCCCAACGATATTGAAAGCATCGAAGTTTTAAAAGACGCCGCCGCGGCCGCAATTTATGGTTCAAGAGGAGCAAATGGTGTGGTGCTGATTACCACCAAACGCGGTAAAGCCGGAAAAACCAAGTTTTCGGCAGGTTATTACGGTGGGGTTACTACTCCGGCCAGGGTGTTGGAATACTTAGATGCCAAACAGCAGCTCGCCTTGCGTGATTCTGCTGCTGCCCGAAACGGTTTTGCAGCCGATGTGCCTACCACCAACCTGGGTTCCGGTGTTACCCGTGCCATGGCCGATAGCATTGCCGCTGCCGGAGGTTCCAACTGGATAGATCAAACCATCCGCACCGGTTCTTTGCACGAATTTAACCTGAGCGCTCAAGGTGGTGACGAAAAAACCCAGTTTTATGTGGGAGGTACTTACCGCAAAGAGAATAGCTTCCTGGTTGGAAATTCCTATGAACGTATCAATGGGCGGATAAACCTCGACCACAAAGCCAGTAAAATCTTTAAGCTGGGAACAAGCACCGGTCTCACCTATAGCGTAAACAACCGGGTGCCAATGGGCGACGAGGGTGGACTTGGCCGCGCCCAGGAACTTCTTCCATATATTCCTATTTACGACCAACAGGGGGGCTATTGGAATGCCTACGACAATCCGGTTTGGGCCTTGTCTACCAAAAAATATAAAACCAATGTATTCCGAACCGTGGCCAATGTGTATGGCGATTTACAACTTTATAAAGACCTGAGCTTCCGCAGCGAATTTGGTTTAGATGTGTTTAACCAATGGGAAAATGAGTACAACTTCCGAAATGTACAAGACAGCACTTCTACTTCCAATGCCTACGATCGCAGAACCCTGGTGCTAAACTATACCACCAACAACTTCTTTACCTATAATAAAGATGCCGGAAAGTCTAATTTTAATATCACCTTGGGTAATTCCTACCAACACTCCTACACCCGTGGAGTTGGTTTGCAAGGATTAAATCTTCCGAACGACTATTTAACAAATCCGGGAAGTGCCAGCTCCGGAAACCAAAGCGGCTATGCTTACGAAACCGGTTATGCTTTCACGTCTTACTTTTTAAGGTTTAATTACAAATTAATGAACCGTTACCTGCTTGGTTTAAGCATGCGGGCCGATGGTTCATCCAGGTTTGGAGACAACAACCGCTGGGGATATTTTCCGGCATTTTCAGCCGGGTGGATTATCTCGGATGAGAATTTCCTCAAAAACAGTCTGGTATTAACCTACCTGAAAATCAGAGCCTCTTATGGTTTTACAGGAAACGCTAACATCGGCGATTTTGCAGCATTGGGTTATTATGTAACTACCAATGGTTACAACGGACAAAACGGACTTATTCCTTCTACTTTGCCAAATCCTAACCTGAGCTGGGAAAAATCGCAGCAACTCGATGTAACCCTTGATTTTGCTTTGATCAAAGACAAAATTTCCGGAACCATCACCTACTATAACAAACAAACCTCCGACCTCCTTTTGTATATCAAATTACCAACCAGCACCGGCTTTAGTTCGGTTCTGCAAAATGTTGGTAAACTGCAAAACTCCGGTTGGGAATTTAGTTTGACCACCCGTCAACTCAATAAAGGTTTTAAATGGAGTACCGATTTTAATCTGGCCATGAACCAAAACAAAGTAACCGATGTAAATGGCCTTCCTCCCGATGCTTTCGACAATGGAGTAGGCGGTGACGCCCGTGTAGTACAAGGCTTTCCGGTTGGTATCGCTTACCTGGTTCGGTATGCAGGTGTATCCCAAACCGACCAGGAACTACAAAAATTTGATGCGAGTGGAAACGCGGTGCTTAATTCCGATGGTTCTAACCAAACCTTTTCAGTTAGAGCCGGTGAAGCTTTGTATTATGACCGAAACGGAAATTTAATGGCTTATGGTGTAGATACCAAAGGCTCCGGAACAGCCGACGATGTGAACCGTTTTCCGGGTAGTTCCTTCTACGATGAACGGGTTCCACGTGGTTCTCCCGTACCTAAATTCTTTGGCGGTATCACCAATAACCTAAGCTGGAAAGGGATAGACCTTAGCTTTATGTTCATCTTTGTTTACGGCAACACCATTTACGATGATGCGGCCAAAAACCAAATCGGAAATTATACCGGACAGGCTCAACGAACCGAAATTTTGAACGCCTGGACTGCCCAAAACCAAAGCAATGTGCCGGCCCTCGACAAAAATTATGTTCCTGTAAACAGCGATCGCTTCCTTTACGATGGCTCTTTTGTACGTCTTCGTAACATTACCCTGGGTTATAATTTCCCCGAAAAGTTTGCCAACAAAATGAAACTGGGTTCAATGCGGATTTTTGTTACGGCTCAAAACCTATTAACCTTTACGAAGTACCCCGGTTGGGACCCCGAAGTGCTTCGTAACACTCCGGCCGGAAACAGCCAGGATGCCAACATCAGTTTTGCTTCGCCCAGTAAGCCAACCCCACAAGCCAAAATATTCACCGCCGGAATCAACATCACCTTCTAATTGCTACCGACAATGAAAAAAAGTTACCTGTTTATACTTGCCCTTGCATCCTTCTTTTCTTGCCAAAAAGCCTTGGATGTGGAACCTAAAATGATTATCGAAAACGGGGGTGCCATCACCTCGGTAAAAGACCTGGAGACCGTGCTAACCGGCGCCTATGATGGTTTGCAAAGCGGTAATACCTTTGGTGGTAATTTCGTGGCCCTCAGCGATTTCCTGGCCGAAGACACCAAGGTAGACGAAACCAAACTCAGCAACTTCGGCACCCGCGAAATTTACTTTCGCCAAACCACTGTTCAAATTGGCATGTTGGGAAGTATGTGGTCCGATGCCTATTCGGTTATTAACCGTTGCAACAACGTCATAGATGTTATTGATAACAATAAAATTACCGAAAATGGTTTTGATGCCAAAAAGGGCCGAATCAAGGGTGAAGCCCTTTTTCTGCGTGCCATCACCCATTTCGAGTTGGTTCGCTTGTTTGCCTTGCCTTACGATGTCAACAGCACTTCCAACACCCAACCCGGTGTTCCTTACCGTGTAAAACCCATTCTCGACGGCTTCGACCAAGCTTCCATTGAAATGGCCCGAACCCCGGTGCAGGAAGTGTATGAGAAAGCCTTGGCTGACCTCGACCAAGCCATCACCCTGCTTACCGAAGCCGGACAAACTACCAGCATAGGCAGAGCTTCAGCTATGGCAGCAACCGCATACAAAGCTCGAATTTTATTTATGATGGGCAAATACGGCGAAGCTTACACGGCAGCAACTACGGTAATCAATAGCGGAAATTACTCCTTAAACGACAGTCTTCCAACAGTTTACCTTCAAACAGGCAATGCCTCAACGGAGGAGAATATTTTTCAGTTAATTAATTTAACCACCGATAATTCAAACAGTTTACAAGGGTTTTATCGCAGGGCTTACAATCCGGTTTTTACCGCTTCGGATAGTTTGTATGATAGTTTTGATAGCCTTGATTTTAGAAAAACCCAATTGTTGGAGAAGGATTTTGCGAATAGAAAATTTACCAAAAAGTACAATCAACCTACGTCTTCTCCTATCAATATCAGCATTTTGCGCCTTGCCGAAATGTATTTAATTGCGGCGGAATCCAATTTATTACCCGGTGGAAATGGAGATGTTACCGAGGCCATGACTTACTATAATCTCTTGCGCCAACGGGCTTACAAGGCCAACTATGTTGCCGAGACCAATCCCAATGGTTTGTTGGATAAAATACGCAAGGAGCGCCGCCGTGAGTTGTGTTTTGAGGGCGATCGTTTACACAATTTAAAGCGTATGCAGCAAAATCTCCGCGATGGTGTGGCTTACAACGATCCATCGGTATTGTTCAAAATTCCCCAGGCTGAGATTTCGGGTAATCCATTGATGGAGCAGAACCCTTAAATTTCCCGGCTTACTTTGGGATAATAGTTGGCGGGCCCCCTCTGCCCAACCGACTGTTTGCAACTTTCTACAGCATTTGCTATGGGCATTCGGGTCACGCTATCGGCTGTAGTCCTCGTCCCCCTAGGCTAGCGCCGTCGGTGTCCTGTGGGCTACTTGCCTCTATCGTTGCCCGATGGTGCAAAGTCGAACTACACCAATGTTAACAAAGAATTGGTTTAAAGCAATTTGGAGTGTTATTGGGGTAAATGTTTTCCAAACACCGATTTTCCGGATAGTATTTCTATTTCTTTTCCCTGGTACTTCCTTTAATCTTGAACCTTATAATCCGGAATCAGGAAAGGACAGCTATTGTAAGCGTTGCATTCTTTCCGTTAAAATTGCTTTATACTGTTCTTTATATTCATAACTCATAAAACTGCGGTCTATCAACTCCTGCCATTTGGGCAACGCCTTGGCCATCTTGTTAAAGATGTTTTCCTGCTGCTTTTCTTCCACCTTCAATGTATTCATCGCTGCAACAAAGTCCTGCTTGTTAAGCTTCTTCTTCCGGCCATTGATGGTTAATGCCATTTCTTCTTCATCGGCAGGATTTACTAAGGCAGTATTCACCAAATCGTAAGCCGGTGACAAAGTCATACCCAAGCCCGGCTGCTCCAGTAAGGAGAAATTCTTCAAATGCATATCGGCATTGCCTGTAAGGAAAGAGAAGAGCACTAGTTCAAAAAAATTCACCACATCCAAACCTGGAGTTACTGAGTGCTTTTGAATGGCTTTGCCAATCTGCTCATAGCTGCCATGGTATTTGTCTTCGGTTAGCCGTTCGGTAAGTTGACACATATCTTCCATGGCCAATTTCCCCTTTTTAGAACGGTCTATCCGCTTGGTTATATACGCCCGGTTGCCAGATTGCAGACGAATTAAACTATGTGGTGCTGTTTTTATTTTGGCTAATTGGGCCAAATGCATGGTTACATCTTCCACTTCCGGCAATTGCGGGTACAAAGCGGTAGGCGGTTTCAAAATATACCCACCCCATAAGCCCACAATAGTAAATTTGCGTTTGGTGCCACCTTTAGTATTGCCGGTGATGTGCAGGGACAGCTTAGCCTGCACTCCTGTTACTGCTGTTTGGCTCTGTATTACCTCTTTGGCCAATTGTTCCAGGTCTTCCTCTGAATAGGGCAAATCCGGAGGAGAAGGCTGTCCAAAAATTTTCTTTGAACAGGATATATGAAAATCCTGCTCGTTTGCGGCCAGGGGCTGATAACAAAACAGACAGTTGCTCATGGTGTATCCTCCTCTTTTACTTCCTCTACACTCACTGCACCGATGCAATTTTTACAACAGGCCAACAATAATCCCATCCGATCTCTGGGATTCAGTTTCCAGTTCTTTTCAGCTATATCCAGCAACCACCCTTCCGGTATCAGGCCATCAAAAAAAGGGAACAGTACTTTTGATGTGTAAGGTGCTTCACGAAGCGGCAAGGTTAAACTTACCGGCTGGGCGCCCGGCTGTGCTGCATACGCCCGGGCGTATACAAAATGATACCCTTGCTCATCCTGGGTAAGCCATCCGGCTAATTGCTCTTCTATTTTTATAGCCGCTTTACGCATTTGGTTGAATCTGGAATTTTTTAATCAGGAATCAGGAATTATTGATTTAGGTATCGGTTGTGTTGGTTTTGGTTACTGCCCCGACCTCATAGCCGAAAAGTTGCAACACCTGGTTTACCTTGTCCAATCGCAAGGTTTCCTTGCCTTGTTCCAGTTCACGGATGAAACGCAAGCCTACACCGGCCTTTTCGGCCAGTTCGGGCTGGGTGAGCTTCACCGATTTACGTTTGTCTTTTACAAAGTCTGCAAGGTTCATTTTTATACCCTTTTGGGTGCAAATATAGTATTTGTTTCCATATTTGTACCCTTTCGGGTATGTTTTTTAACGAGACAAGATAAGTATACCTTATCGGGTATGATAATTACAAGAATGACTCGAAAATGTAGGAGCTTAACTTCGTTTAGTAATTCAGGCTTTTTTACGCCTGTTTCTTTTTCCAGTTTGCGTTTCAACTATTCTCGCCATGTTGGTTTTCGACCTTGATATTCCAAAACCCAATCGCAAATACTGCGAAATGGAATATCCTATTTCAATCCAAGTTCCCGATAAGAGTAGTTCCCGGTTAAATACTCGGCAACAATTTCCTCTTTTGTTTTTCTTTTTTGACTCATTTTTTGTGCGAAATATAGTTAACAATTCTGTCAACCTAGTTCAGGACAAGTCAGTTTGGTTGGTCTTTTGCAAAACTTGGCATTAATGTTGGCTTGTGCGGTTTTGCAAATGTGCCACCAAATGCGTGGGCTAAATGTCTTTTATGATGTTAAAAAAGTCTTCTAATTTATATGCTCCGTCAACTGTCCGCCTTTCGTAAACCATGAAATAACGATAATTATTACCTGCTTTACTTGCCCAAAGTCTGCCAAGTCTTATTTTTTGTTCTGCGTCTAAATGGTCGCCTTTGGTTTCTAATAAAATTGTCTTTCCGCTTTTTGTCTGAATGATGAAATCGGGATAATGATTTACAAAGCCGTTAATTCTAAACCCTTTTCGTTCTATGTTCCTTGTCCAGAAAGCGATGTTTGTCATGTTACCAATTTCATTGATTACACGTTCTTCAAAGCCGTTCATACTTCCTTCTTTCTCGTAAAGCGATTTGGTGATGTCCTTTGCTGTGTCGCCTGGTGAAATACTTTTTGGTAATGTGAATGATGGTTTGATAAACACTTTGTCAGTGTCTAAAAAGTCTTTGAACTTCTTTTCGGCAAACTGTTCTGAAAGGGCAATTATCTTGAACTTGATTTTGTCTTTGTAAGTGTATTCGTTAGCTGCCAAGTCGCTGAATTGCTCATCTTTGAAATCTTCTAAAATTCGGTTGATGTATTTTTCAATTTCCTTGTCTGGAATTGGAAACATATTTCCGATTAAGTCCATCAGTCGTTTAGTGAAATTCTTTACTCGGCTATCTTTGCGTGAAGGGTCGAGAATGTATGTCATTACACTTTCTTTCACTTCTCCGTCAAGCCTTACAAATGTTGGCGTATGTTCTTTTTTGGTTTCGTCCAAGTCAACTTTATAGAGTTCAGAAGTAATACTGTCAAACGCAATGTTGGTGTCAGCTTTACTCAATGCAAAACCTTCTAAAAGATTTTCTTTTTCTAAAGGCAATTCTTCTTCTTTCTTGCCAAACAAGTCGTTGGCAGGAACTTTTAAATAAAACTGTGGCAAATTGATTTGCTCTGCCTGTTCTCTGAAAATGTCTTTAATACTATATGTTTTCAAAAGTTGTTGTATTTCGTTTGGCAATGCCGTTGTATGGTTGGCTTCCATTTCGGAAACCGTTTTTTCAAATGCTTCATTTTGTTCAATGGCAGTTTTTTCAATTTCTGAAACGGTTGTATTTGGCAACTCTGTTTCTGATGGTGCTGTAATTCGGGTGGTGTCAATGTCCGAAGTAATATCTTCCGTTGGTGTTTCGCTAGTTGAGAAAACAGTAAGTTGTTGTAAAGGGTCTTGCTTTTTGGCTTCTTCCAACATTGCAGGGTCAGCCAATTTATAGTCCTTGTCACTGAAACCTGCTTTGTTCAAACCTTTCACAATGTTGTCTAAAGTGTCAAGGAATTTTGATGAAGCCGTTAATACATAACTCAAATTGAGCAATGGAAAATTATGTTTCATCACATACGGCTGGCGTAAAACTCTGCCCAAAATCTGTTCAACATCCACTGCCGAACTCTTGTCTGCCAACGATGCCAAGATGTAAGCAAACGGACAGTCCCAACCTTCTTTCAGTGCGTTTATGGTTATGATGTAGCGGACTTCACAGTCTTTGCTCATTAAGTCAATAC
>JAIBAJ010000100.1 GCA_019695265.1 Bacteroidia bacterium
AAAAAAATCCGGAAATCTCCGCCGATATTCTTGACCTGCGTTCGTTGTTGCCATTTGATAAGGAGTCTATTGAGAAAACTGTTAAGAAAACAGGTAAAGTATTGATTTTGCATGAAGATACTTTAACAGGTGGTATAGGTGCCGAATTGTCTGCCTGGATTAACGAAGCATTGTTTCAATACTTGGATGCGCCCGTTATGCGGTCAGCCAGTTTGGATACTCCGGTTCCATTTAATACAGAATTAGAAAAAAACTTCCTGCCTAAATCAAGATTTGAGCAGCAGGTACTCGAACTAAAAGCATACTAACTTGAATTATTATTTTCTTTCAGATTTTCACCTTGGGGTTCCCAACTTGGTTAAAAGCCAAGAACGGGAAAAAAGAATCGTAGCTTTTCTGGATGAAATAAAGTCAGACGCTAAGGCGGTTTTCCTGGTGGGTGATCTGTTTGATTTTTGGTTCGAATATAAATACACCATCCCCAAAGGTTATGTGCGATTGCTTGGTAAACTGGCAGAAATGGTAGATGCCGGCATTGAAGTCCATGTATTTACAGGTAATCATGATATGTGGATGTTTGGTTATCTGGAAAGTGAAATAGGAGTCAAACTTCATAAGAAACCTATTTTCTTGACTTTAAATAACAAGAATTTTATGATTGGCCATGGCGATGGACTTGGTCCTGGAGACCATGGTTATAAGTTGATTAAGAAAGTTTTTTCAAATCCGGTTTGCCAATGGCTTTTTGCTCGCTTGCATCCCAATTTTTCTTTTGGTTTGGCGAATTATTGGAGTAAAAGAAGCAGATTAGCCAATGGAGATTCTGATGAAGTTTATACCGGTGATGAAAACGAATACCTTGTGCAATTTACCAGGAACTTTCCCCAGGATAAAAACATTCATTACTTTATTTTCGGTCACCGTCACCTTCCTTTGAATATGCCTGTTCATAATAATTCCCGTTATATTAATCTAGGTGACTGGATTCGGTATCAATCCTATGCAAAATGGGATGGTACTCAATTAACTTTATTATACCATCCAAAAAGCTGACATAAGACTAGCTTATTTACTGACACTGTTGGAGTAATGTTTGGTTGTGTCAGGTTTTTTTGTCAGGTATTGGTGTGTTTGTTTTAAATGCAAAACTGGCGGTATTCCTTGTCTGTTAAGGGATATAGTGGTTTGTTTTGATTTAAAGTAAGAAGTTTGGCACGGGCTAAATAAAAAAGTAGCACGGTGCTTGCCAATAGGTGTTCAAGTTTGAAAAACAAACAAGAAACTAAAACACTTAAATACAAATTAAAATGGAAGACGCACTTAAAAAATTTCTTTACGCCGGAGTTGAATTAGCAGCAGCAACCTCTGATCGTTTTCAAAAACAAGTTACAGATTTAGTTAAGAAAGGAAAAATTTCTGAAACTGAAGGTAAAAAATTAGTTGATGAGTTCTTGGATAAAGCAGAGAAAGGAAAAAAAGATTTAGAGAAACGCTACGATGCATTGACCGAGAAATTGGGATTGAACAATTCAGAAGAAGCTGAATTGGATAAATTGAAAAAGAAAGTTTCCGACTTGGAAAGCAAGTTAGGAAAAGACAAGACTGCTAAGGCAACAGCGAAAGCCTAATCCAAACGCAGGTTTTTAAGGTTAAACAGCACGAACCCCGCCCTTAATACGGCGGGGTTTTGTGTTTTTATTTAGTTTATTATTACTGAGGTTTTCTAAATTCCACGCTGAGTTATAGGTGGATTGCTAATATAATCTACCTGATATTTATTGTACATACATATTAATGATATTGTAAAAAATGAATTGTCTTCAAATATTAAAAGTTTTATATAGAGGTACATAGAATTTATATTTTAATAGTTTTGTCTTTCAAACAATTCGGATAAATGTTCCAAAAATCAACTATTCTCTTTTTTTTGTTTTTTTCTGTTTTTAAACTTTTTGGCCAAAAAAAGCATGAACCTATTCCTTTGTTAATCTCAGATTCTGCCATTAATCAAGGGATACGTCTACACGACCAGGAAAAGTTCAAGGAAGCAATTGCTAAATATGAACAAGTTTTGCCTGGAGATAGTAATTACTTATTGGCTCAAACAGAATTGGTTTTAAGTCTGAATAGTAATAAGGAATATGATAAGGCCATTAAAGTTGCTCAAAATGGATTAAAATATCCTTCCAGCTACAGGTTAAACTTTTATGAAGGGCTATCGAGTGCCTATGATTATAAAGGTGAACCTAAAGAAGCAATCCGTATTTACAATGAAGCTAAAAAGGAGTTTCCACTTAGCCATAAGTTATGGTTTGAAGAAGGGGTTACCAATTATCGCATGGATAATGATTCAGGAGCAGTTCGTTGTTTTCAACAGGCACTTCAGTTAAGCCCTTTTCATGCATCAAGCCACTTTTACCTTGGACTTATCAGTCTTAAAAATGGAAATTACACCTGTGGTTATTTGTCTTTCATGATGTTTTGGGCTTTGGAAGTTGGTAGTGAAAGGGGACAAAAATCACTATCTTTAATTGAAAACGTCGCAACAGGTGAATTTAAGGTAAATCCTGATTCAATTATGCCCTTGTTTAAGGATGGAAACGAATTTGCAGAAATAGATCAAATCATTACCTCGAAAGCTGCTCTTAATGAAAAGTATAAGTTAAAGGTTAAACTTAACTTTTTCAATTTGCTCAAACCTATGCAAGCTGTGTTGGAAAATCTTCACTATAATCCTTCAGATAAAGGATTTTGGAATCAAACTTATGTTCCATTTTTCGAAGAATTATGGAAAAAAGATTATTTTGAAGCTTTTGCATTGTTTATTCTAAATGGTATTCCTGATGAAGATATTGAAAAGGCAATAAATAAAAAAAGTAAGGATATTCAGAATTTTAAAACTTGGGCAAAATCCAGGGTGGATGAAATTAGTGGTAAAAGAAAATTCTTTGTGGATGGTAAATGGCAGGAATTTGATGTTATCTATTTTGACAATGGTTTTGTAAAAGGCTTCGGTAATTGGAATGAAGGTACAAAAACCCTGGAAGGGAAATGGAAGTTTTTTTATCCTACCGGTGGTTTAAAGGCAGTAGGTCTATATAAAAACGGAAAAAAGGAAGGGGAATGGAAAAGTTATAATGAGAATGGAAATCTCGATAAAATCTCCAATATGAAAAATGACCTTCAGGATGGTAAGGAAGAAGTGTTTTATGATAACGGTGAAAAAAGCCAATATGCAACGTATGTAAAAGGAGAAATTACCGGAGAGGTAGGAACTTTTTATAAAACAGGTGCTCCTAACCTAATTATTGATGGTAAGAATGGCCAACGCAATGGCAGATTTATTGAGTTTGATGATTTTGGTAATAAAATTTCAGAAACCAGTTTTAAAGAAGGGAAGCAAGAAGGAAATTTAACTCTTTACTATCGAAATGGTATCGTAAAATCAACACTGAAATTTGTAAATGATTTGCCGGAAGGGGATTATAAACGCTATTACTTAAACGGAAAAATTGCAGAGGAGGGGAAATATGTTCAAGGGCAGTTGTCAGGAAAATATACAATCTATTTCCAAAATGGTAAAGTGAAAGAAGAATCCAATTTCGAAAAAGGGAAACAGGAAGGGGAAGAAAAACAATACTATGAAACGGGTGTTTTAAGCGGTACTACCATGTATCATGGAGGAAATATTGATGGATTGCAGAAGTCATACAGAAAGGATGGAACCTTGCAGTTTGAAGCTAAATATTCCAAAGGTTGGCCTTCAAGCTTGGTTTGTTACGATAAAACCGGAAAGGAGATTTTTAAAAGCGTTGAAAAGAAAGGTAAAATGGATATCGTGGTATTTTATGATAATGGAGTTAAACAGAAAGAATATAGACAAGAAAACGATAATTTGGAAGGGGAGTACAAAGAGTATTTTTATAACGGAAACCTGATGACCCTGACTACTTATAAAAAGGGTAAAAAGGATGGACCATATTCTGATTATTATTCCTCAGGACAAGTTGAAGTGAAAGGAAATTATAAAGATAACGAACCGGATGGATATTGGACTGAATATTACAAAAATGGAAACATCCGTGAAGAAGGTTGGTACGTGGATGGTGAAAGATTTGGACAATTCCTTCGATACTTTTCTGATGGTAAATTAAGCTCTTCCAAGTTTTATCAAAAAGGTGGAATCGTTGCAGGGCCTAAGTCATTTTATGATGCCAAAGGTAGATTGTCTGCCGTGGAGGAATATCAAGAAGAATGTTTTATGTCCTTTGTTGCCTATGACACTTTAGGTAATCCCAGTCAAACATTGAAATTTAAAAATGGTAGCGGTTTAATGAAGTTTGATTTTAAATCCAATAAAACCCAAATGATCGCCAATTATAAGTACAATAATAAAGATGGTGAAAGCAAACAATATTACAGCGATGGTTCTCTTAAAGAAGTAATCACCTATGCTTTTGGCACCTTGCATGGACCTTTAAAGCGCTATCACTTGAATGGTAAGTTGTCTGAACAACGTTTTTTCTACCTCGATGATGAAGATAGCGTTCAAACTACGTACGATAGAAATGGAAATTTAAACTATAAAGCGGCTTTTAAAAATGGTGTTGAAGAAGGCAAGGTTTCCTGGTTTTATCCCAATGGTCAAGTTGAAACAGAAGGTGAATACTTGCATGGTAGAAGAACCGGTCAATTTAAATATTTTGCACCCGATGGTTCCTTGCAAATGGTTAGATTTTATGAAGATGATTGGGTTATTGGATACTCCTACAATGGAAAGGATGGTAAATTACTCCCAATGATTCCATTTGCCAATGGTGCCGGTGAGTTTAAGGCATTTTACCCCAATGGACAGGTTTCTTTTGTTGGGGCTATTAAAAACGGACGATTGGAAGGGGAAATTAAAAGTTACGATCCAAATGGTAAATTATTGGATTCCTTTACGAGAAAAGACAATGAATCTGTTGGAAAATCGTTTAAATATTTCCCGGGTGGGGTGCTTCAAGAGGAAGCCTCTTACCAGGATGACCAACTTAATGGTCTATGTAAATGGTATAATGATAAAGGTAAACTTGAATTTTCCGAGAATTTTATCCTAGGAAGACGTTTTGGCTTATCTCAATTGTATGATGCCAATGGAAAAGTAGTGAAAAAGCAAAATTATTATGACGACGAGCCGATCGATTAATTCCTCCCAATTTCTTATCTCGTTTTTAATTTGTAGCATTCTCCCAATTATTGGAATTACCCAAAATTTGGAAGAGGTAGAGTTCTTTAAAAAGCGCTTTCCGGAAGAATTTTCCATTTATACCTTGCAAAAAACAGAAACTAAAATTCTGAACGACAAGGAAACAAATGGGATTCGAATTGAATGTAAGCAAACAGAAGAATATTTATCGCTCAGTGATAAAACAACCGGAATTACTCAAAAGGATATCAATTATGGGGAATCTTTTGAGACCGTATCCGGGATCCAGGCTTGGACTTTGATGCCCGATGGGAAAAAGTATAAGAAACTTAAAGTAGATGACTATAAAGAATTTCGACCTGAAAGAGATGGAATTTTTTATGACGATATCATAACCAAACGTTTCGTTTTTCCGGGTGTTATGAAAGGGTCAATCGTGCATTTGGAATATGTAGAATCATACTCCGACCCTCATTTGATGTATCCAATCGGATTTCACCAGTATATTCCTGTAATTCATGCAGAATATACCGTTGAGTTTCCCTCCAATGTAAAGGTTAGAACAAAAATATTTGGTGATACAACAGGTATAGTATTTTCAAAAAAAGAAGGTAAAGGAACAACAACTCTTACCTGGAAAATGGATACCTTGAAGAAGATTGAAAGGGAAGTAGGTATGCAAAATTATCGCTACCTGGCTCCACAGATTTTTGTTATTATTGATAGTTATACTCCCAAAAATGGAAAACCGGAACAGGTTTTTCCCGATCTTAAAACCATGTATAAATGGTACTATTCTCATCTCAATGAACTTTCCAAACGACCCTATCCTACCGTTAAAAACCTGACTGATTCTTTGTTGAAAGGTGAATCCAATATCGATGAGAAAATCCGTAAAATATTCTACTTCGTTCAACAAAATACAAAATACATAGCCTTTGAAGATGGTTTAGGAGGTTTTGTTCCACGTCCACCCGATTCTGTTTTGCATCGGCGATACGGTGATTGCAAAGACAAAAGCAGTTTGTTGAAGTGTATGTTTGATTATGCCGGTATTGAATCTTACTTGTCTTGGGTCGCAACAGAGAGTTTACCTTACCGTTTCTCCGAAATATTTTCCCAATCCTGTGCCAACCACATGATTGTTAGTCTCCGAAAGGATAATCAATGGTATTTTATTGATGGTACAGCCTCCCTGCTTTCTTTCGGCATGCCAACTTCCATGATTCAAAATAGCGAGGTTCTCATTGGAATTAGCCCCGATAGTTTTCAAATTGTGAAGGTGCCACCGGTTCAAGCTGATATGAACATGCAAATTGATTCAATTTATATTACCCTGGATGGTAAGGATGTCAAAGGGCACGGAGCCTTCAGTCAGGCCGGATACTTAAAAACCAGATTGTCCCTTCGTCTACAGGAAACAAAAGATCAAAAAGCCAAAGAAATTTTATCATCCTACCTCGAAACCGGAAATAATAAATTTAAACTGGGAACTTACTCCTACTCAGGTATCTATCATCCGGATAGTGTCCTTAAAGTAAAATACGATATGACCATACCGGATTATACTACCCAAATTGATGATAAGATTGTTATAAACCTTAACCTGGATAGGTATAACCAACACTCTCAATTTGAATTAGATAAACGTAAAAACGACTATGTAACTGATTATAAGTTTATCGTTAAACATATTCTTTGCTTTACCTTACCTAAAGGTTATACCTACGAAAGCCTGCCCGAACCTTTGGATATAGGTTATAAGGATTTATTTAGACAAAAACTCAGCTACAAAGTAGTTGGAAATAAAATTTACCTCGAAAAAGAATACTGGAGCAATTACCTTATTCTTACTAAAAGCGAATTTCCTGAATGGAATAAATTGGCAGATAAATTAGATGCCGCCTATAGACAAGCCATCATTTTGAAAAAAATCTAACACAAATAAATAATGAGAAATATTCAGACTCCCATTTTCAGCTTCTGTGCATTGGTAGCATTTGTGCTGTTGTCCGTTTTTACAAGCAAAGCACAGTCCTATGATATGAAATACCATACCTGGACAGCAACTCCGGTTTTTACTAAACCAACTGCAGAAGTGGAAAAGGATCCCTATTTCTATGCAAAAGACCTAAGGGTGAATGAATATTTTTTCGAAGGCGAAGAGTTTTTTCATGTGTATACCCGCCACCTAATTATTCATGTTAATAACGATATTGGAGTAGAATCCTACAATACCTATTATATCCAAGCTGCAGATACTTCCCTCATACTTTCCTTTAAGGCAAGAGTTTATGACTCCTCCAATAAAGTGGTTGAAATGACTAAAAAGGATCTTAAAACCGGAGAAGAAGATGGTGTTTCATATATAAAACTTGCAGTGAAAGGTATGGCTCCCGGAAAAGAACTTGAACTAATTTATACGCTACGTTATGGTAACTCTACCTATGGCTCGGAATATATCCAAACTACTTCAGATGCCTATAATGTTGAATATCGAATCATTAGCCCGGAACATTTAATTATGAAAACCAAAAGCTATAACGGTTTCCCTGAATTGGTTGCTAATCCCGATACGAATAAAAAGGATAAAAATCGTTACATCGCTAAAATTGACCATATTAACGCTCAGAAGAAGGACGAAAAATATTCCGAATACGTGGCTAACCTGATGAGAGTTGAATACAAACTTTGGAAAAATACAGTCAAAGGCCTCAATAATATTAGCTCTTGGGCCGATTTGGGTCAACAATATTTTAAAGCCCTTCACTACCAAGAAGAATCTGCAGCTAAAACCATTAAAAAATTGGCTTCTAAGCTCAATTTAAATGGAAAATCTTCTGAAGAGAAAATTAAAACAATCGAGAATTATATTAAAACTAATATTCAAATGGAGGAACAACTGCCGGAAAGTACCATTGAACAAACCTTGAAAAACAAATATGGTAATCTGGTCTCTGTCCTTCAACTTTACGTGTTGCTATTGGATGAATCGGAGGTTAAATATGAATTAGTTTTTACCTCTGATCGTACCAAACAACCCTTCGATCCCGATTTCGAATCCCCCTCTTTTCTCGACAACTATTTGCTGTTTTTTCCGGAATCTGGTAAATACATCGCTCCTTTTAATATGTTAATGCGTTTCGGACTTTTTCCTGAAAGCTTAGCCTATTCTCAAGGACTTTTTATTAAATCCATTAAGTTGGGTGAAACACGGTCGGCCGTTTGTAGTATCAAGAAAATTAATGGTCTTACTGCTGAACAAAACTTCAACGACCTGACTATTGTAGCTAAACTGGATAGTAAATTAGAAAAAATTGAGTTCGATTTTACCCACTCTCTCGGCGGAATGGAATCACTGCAATTAAGACCATATTACTTCTTTTTGGAAGGTGAAAAAAGAAAGGAGTTGGTTGATGAGTCTATTAAAAGCTATTACAAGGATGCCGAAATTAAAGATCCAAAAGTGGAAAATTATGATCTGGAAAAAACTTCTATGGATGTGCCATGTATTCTTTCCGCTCACCTAATGGTTAAGCAAATGGTTGAAACGGCAGGAAATACCTACTTGGTTAAATTTGGCGATCTCATAGGCCCTCAGGCTGAAATGTATGATGAAAGTGAACGAATAAATCCGGTATTCTATGGAAATGCTCACCAATATCACAGGGTAATTACTTTTGAAATCCCAGCCGGTTATAAAGTTAAAGGGGCAGAGAAGTTGAAAATGAACGTTGTATTGCAAGAAAACAATCAAAATTTGGCTGGCTTCGAATCTTCCTATACTCAAACTGATACCGAAATTAAAGTGGATGTTTTGGAGTATTATCGTCAAAGCGAATTTAAAAAGGAACAATATCCTCAATTTAAGAGTGTAATTAACGCTGCTGCAGACTTTAATAAAGTAGTGTTAGTGCTCGAAAAGAAATAGTAAATCCTTTTATATCACCGGTGTTTTACCGTGATGGTGTTGTTTTTTTAGTATGCGGGCCCATTCGCAAGGGTTTTTCGCTTCGAACAAATTGGTGAATTGGCGAATGGCCGGGCTTTCGCTAATACTCCTCGGCCTGTTCAGCTAACGCTTGCCAGGCCTGTGGGGTATCACGCTCTATCCCTGCCCGACCAAACCCAAGCAGTTAAGGTTTTGTCCATACTTTAGGTTGGAATCTTTGTTTCTTTTAAACCAAAATTCAGTATTGGAAATTGTAATGAAGCTTTCAAATGCACTAAAGACGAGGCTTTTAGGTTGATTTTTTGGGTGAAAAATAGTGTCCTGGACTTTTCTAAAAATTTACCAGCCCCCACTGTCTTTTTGGTTTGTGATTACCACATCCCGAATTCTAATACCAATTTTAATTTATAAATAGTCCAAAGGCAATTTATAAATTTAGATTGGTAAGTACCGAGGATACAAAATGTTAGTCCGATTTTTTCAAGAAAATTTAAGCATAAAATTGGACTATACATTTTGTCCATTCGGTATAAATGCCGAGGATACAGAATGTTAGGCCAATTTTTTCAAATAAAATTAATACCTAAAATTGGACTAAATATAATGTCCATTCGGTATAATACTGATTCTAGGTTTAATACATGAATTTATATTCCCAAATTACTGACATGGTTTGGTTGTTTTACTGACACCTTAATTAACCTCGGCTTTGCTGTCAGGTTTTTTTGTCAGGTATTGGGGTGTTTGTTTTAATTGCAAAATTTGCTGTATTCCTTGTCTGTTAAGGAATATAGTGGTTTGTTTTGAATTAAAGTAAGAAGTTTGGCACGGGTTAAATAAAAAAGTAGCACGGTGCTTGCCAATAGGTGTTCAAGTTTGAAAAACAAACAAGAAACTAAAACACTTAAATACAAATTAAAATGGAAGACGCACTTAAAAAATTTCTTTACGCCGGAGTTGAATTAGCAGCAGCAACCTCTGATCGTTTTCAAAAACAAGTTACAGATTTAGTTAAGAAAGGAAAAATTTCTGAAACTGAAGGTAAAAAATTAGTTGATGAGTTCTTGGATAAAGCAGAGAAAGGAAAAAAAGATTTAGAGAAACGCTACGATGCATTGACCGAGAAATTGGGATTGAACAATTCAGAAGAAGCTGAATTGGATAAATTGAAAAAGAAAGTTTCCGACTTGGAAAGCAAGTTAGGAAAAGACAAGACTGCTAAGGCAACAGCGAAAGCCTAATCCAAACGCAGGTTTTTAAGGTTAAACAGCACGAACCTCGCCCTTAAAACGGCGGGGTTTTGTGTTTTAAATGGCAGGTAATTTCGGAAAGTAAAAACGGATTATCTCCAAACATTAAAAAATTTCATTTGTTGTTTAACGGGGCGGAAGTAATATACCCTGTTCATTTATTTAAAATGATTTAAGTATTCTTCTTCCTTTTTAGTACTGGGGTTCGCATATAAATACCTCGAATTCCTTGCAGTAGACCAATAGTTACCTAAATGAACGGCTATATGTAATTCCTTTGTAGGTTGCACCTCGGGCAACGATTGAGGCAAGTAGCCCACAGGCCCCCGACGGCCTTAGCCTAGGGGGACGAGGACTACAGCCGAAAGCGTGACCCGAACGCCATACCTGTTGTAATGGGTTTAGGAAGAATTTGGGAGGCGGAGGGGGCCCGCATACAAAGCATTCTAAAAATTTGACTATTAATTATTAATGACAAATTGGTTTACCTTATAATATAGGAATTAGGTTTTTTTTTAGAGGAATTTATCCTAATCCAAATTCACTGATGAATGATTTTGGTTACGAACAAATGGTAGTTAATAGATATTTTGAAATATTTTTTTCAAAAGTGTAGGTAGATTCAAAAAAGTTTCTACTTTTGCAGTCCCAAAAAACGGGGTACCTCTTTTTTTTAACAGAAAAAAATCAACTAAGAGCAATGCCAACTATACAACAGTTAGTACGCAAAGGAAGGACTGATAAGACTTTCAAAACAAAATCTCCAGCGTTGGATTCATGTCCACAACGTCGTGGAGTTTGCACACGTGTTTACACAACTACTCCAAAGAAGCCGAATTCAGCTATGCGTAAAGTAGCGAAGGTTCGTTTAACCAATGGTATTGAAGTAATTGCTTACATACCTGGAGAGGGTCACAATTTGCAAGAGCACTCCATCGTGTTGATTCGCGGCGGAAGGGTAAAAGATTTACCAGGGGTTCGTTACCACATTGTTCGTGGAACTTTAGATACAGCCGGAGTAGAGGGTCGTAACCAACGTCGTTCCAAATACGGTACTAAACGTCCAAAAAATAAAGGTGGTGCACCTGCAGCTGCTCCTGCCAAAAAGAAAAAATAAGCAATAATTAACTAAAGATAAGCGGGCCTAGCCCAATAGTTCTTTTCAATTTACTGATAACATTTTCTCCCGACATTCGGGATGAATAGCAAGTTTTTATCACAATGAGAAAATCAACACCAAAAAGAAAACCGCTGCTTCCTGATCCAAAATTCAACGATCAGTTAGTAACTCGTTTTGTAAACAATTTAATGTACGACGGAAAAAAATCCGTTGCCTATGAGATTTTCTATGATGCCATTAACATCGTAGGAGAGCGTCTTCAGGAAGATGGTCTAAATGTTTGGAAAAAAGCATTAACCAATGTAATGCCAGCGGTTGAAGTAAGAAGCCGCAGGGTAGGTGGTGCAACTTTCCAAATTCCTCAAGAGATTCGTCCTGACCGTCGTGTTTCTCTAGGTATCAAATGGATGATTCTATATACTCGTAAGCGTAACGAGAAATCCATGGCAGGTAAACTAGCCGGAGAAATTATGGCTGCCTATAAAGAAGAAGGTGCTTCTCATAAAAAGAAAGAGGATACACATCGTATGGCTGAGGCTAACAAAGCCTTCTCCCACTTCCGCTTCTAATTCTAGCATACTACCAAGAAATATATAATACCGGTGGAAAGTAACCACCACTAAAAAAATGGCAAGAGATTTAAGATTCACACGTAACATTGGAATTTCGGCTCACATTGATGCCGGAAAAACCACTACATCCGAGCGTATCCTTTACTACACCGGTAAAGTGCATAAAATCGGAGAAGTTCACGATGGTGCTGCAACTATGGATTGGATGGTTCAAGAGCAAGAACGTGGTATTACCATTACTTCTGCTGCAACCACTACCTTTTGGAAATTTCCAACTGCGAATGGAAAAGCGACTGGAGATACTAAATCGTATCAAATTAACCTTATCGATACTCCTGGTCACGTTGACTTCACAGTTGAAGTAGAGCGTTCCCTACGTGTATTAGATGGAGCTGTTGCTTTGTTTTGTGCAGTTGGTGGAGTAGAGCCTCAATCTGAAACGGTATGGCGCCAAATGAACAAATACAATGTTCCACGTATTGGTTTCGTAAATAAAATGGACCGCGCCGGTGCAGATTTTTATACCGTTGTTGGACAAGTTAATAGCATGTTATCCGGTAATCCAATTCCTCTTCAGTTGCCTATTGGTGCTGAGGAAACCTTTAAAGGTGTAGTTGATTTGATTACTCGTAAAGCTATTGTATGGGATGATGCAACCGAAGGTATGACTTATACCGAGATTGAAATTCCAGCCGATATGGTTGATCAAGTGGATGAATATCGTGGAAAATTAATTGAAGCAATCGCTGAGTTTGACGATACTTTGATGGAGAAATTTTTTGATAATCCTGATTCAATTACTGAAGAGGAGATCAATTCAGCTATCCGTTTAGCTACTATCGCCATGAAAATCACTCCGATGATGTGCGGTTCTGCTTTCAAAAACAAAGGTGTTCAAACCATGTTGGATGCGGTTATTAAATTTTTACCAAGTCCAATGGATATCGAAGCTGTTACAGGTACTAACCCGGAGACAGGTGAAGAAATTATTCGCAAACCTGATTCAAATGAACCATTTGCAGCTTTGGCATTCAAAATTGCAACCGATCCATTTGTTGGTCGTCTAGCTTTCTTCCGTGTTTATTCCGGTAAATTGGATTCTGGATCTTACGTATTAAATACTCGTACCGAAAACAAGGAACGTATTTCTCGTATCTTCCAAATGCATGCTAATAAACAAAACCAAATTCAAAACATTGAAGCTGGTGATATTGGAGCAGCAGTTGGTTTTAAAGATATCCGCACAGGTGATACTCTTTGTGATGAGAAAAATCCTATTGTTTTGGAATCTATGTCTTTCCCTGAGCCAGTTATTGGTTTAGCGATTGAGCCTAAATCTCAAGCAGATGTGGACAGATTAGGTTTGGCACTTGGTAAATTAGCCGAAGAAGATCCAACTTTCCGCGTTCATACAGATGAAGAAACAGGTCAAACTGTTATCAGTGGTATGGGTGAGCTTCACTTAGAGATTATTGTTGACCGTTTGAAAAGAGAGTTTAAGGTTGAATGTAACCAAGGTGCTCCTCAAGTAGCTTATAAAGAAGCCTTGTTTGGTAAATTTAGTCATCGTGAGGTTTATAAAAAACAAACCGGTGGTCGTGGTAAATTTGCCGATATCGTTTTCGAAATTGGTCCTGCAGATGCCGGTCAACCAA